>JBGQEU010000065.1:0-6900 GCA_041496525.1 Dehalococcoidia bacterium | reverse complement strand
GAGCACAAGGATCTGGTCCTGAGAGCGGCCGCGGCCGGCAAGCACATCTTTTGCGAGAAGCCCCTGGCCACCAACCTGCGAGACGTCGAGGAGATGGTGGCGGCCGTCGACCGCGCCGGCGTAAAGGCGGGGGTCGGCCTGGTCCTCCGCCATTCGCCCATCCTTACCGTACTGAAAGGCCTGACCGAGGACCCGACGCTCGGCCGGCTGATGGGCATCGTCTTCCGGGACGATCAGTTCTTCCCGATCGGGGGCCACTACGGCAGCGCCTGGCGCCAGGACAGGGAGATCGTCGGGTCGGGCACCCTTCTCGAGCATTCGATTCACGATGTCGATGTCCTGCGCTGGTTCGCCGGCGACGTTTCAAGCGTCCGCGGCTCCATCCGCAACTTCGCGGGACACGAGGGGGTGGAGGACCTGGCGCTGGCCCAGCTGGAGTTCGAGCAAGGCGCTCAGGCGGAGCTGGCCTCCATCTGGCACAGCGTACTGGGCCGCCCCTCCAGCCGCCGGCTGGAGCTCTTCTTCGAAAAAGGCATCTTCTTCATAGACCACGATTTCCTGGGCCCCATCCACTTCCAGACGCATGCCCAGAATGCAGAAGTGCTGCCGGAAGAAGAAGTGCGGCAGCGCTACCTGGACAAGGTAGGCCTGACGGACCAGGTCTTCGAGGACCTGCTGCGGTACTCCCTGGAGGACTACCTCTTCCTCAGGGCAGTCGCGGCAGGCGGAGACCCCTTCCCAGATTTCCACGTCGCGCTCGAGGCCCACCGCGTTGTCGATGCGATCTATCGCTCCGCGGCTGCTGGCGGCGCCGAATCCCGCCCTTAGACGCCGGCAATCGACCCGGATTTTCCCGAACGTTCACCGTCGGCCTGTTGCCCACAGACGGCGGCGCCGTCTTACTTATGTGCGAGTGGAACGAATTAGCTGGGAGATGGGAATGACGAACCTGCTGAGAAAGCTACAGGGGACACGGGAGTCCGAAACCGGCCAGGCGCTGGGAGAGCTTAGCCTGGTGCTCGCCTTCATCGCCCTCGCTTGCGTTGTCGCGCTGACGGCCATCGGCGCCGTCATCTCCATCCCATTCCAGGACCTGCTCGGCGGCTTCAGCTAGAAAATACTCGCAGCCCGTAATCAGGGGCCGCAATCCGTGGGGCATCGTGGCCCCGCCAGGCGGGCTCTGTCCATTTATCGAGAAGAACTCCCGGCAGCGCACCGCGGTGAGTCAGAACCCGGCCGGACGCGCCGGCACCGCCTCATCCTCAGTCAAGTAGGATCCCCACTCTTCACCCCGGGTCCAGTCCAGCATAAGCACGTCTATCTCCTCGCCCGGCTCCACCACATCGACATCCGCCGGGATGATCGTGAGGGCGTTGGCGCGCACCATCGACGTAAGGATGCCGGAGCCCTGGTCGCCCGTTAGCGAAGCATAGAAGCGGCCGTCCCGCTCCCTCACAATACAGCGGGCGAAGAAGACGCGCGGGTCATCGCGGTTCACGATCCGGCTCTCCGCCACCGCCCGCACGATGGGCCGGCGCCAGTCCGTCTTGCCCATCATCTTCATCAGCGCCGGCCTCCCGAACAGCTCGAAGGCCACCATCGAGCTAACCGGGTTCCCCGGCAGCCCGATGTGCGGCACTCGGCGCCCGGCTTTCCCTCCCGGCCCGTCTTTCCCTCCCGGATAGAAGCAGCCGAAAGCCAGCGGCTTGCCCGGCTTCATCGCCACCGTCCAGAACGCGACCTCCCCCTCCCGCGCCAGCACGTCCTTGACCACGTCGTAGTCGCCGCGTGATACGCCGGCCGAGGTCACGAGCATGTCGGCGTCCAGCCCTTGCTTGATTTTCGCTGTCAGCGCCTCCACCGTATCCCGGGCGATCCCCAGCAAGCGCGGCAGACCGCCGTAGCGCTTCACAAGAGCGCCGATGCTGTAGCCGTTGCTGTCATAGATGCGAGCGCCGGACCGCGGCTGCCCCGGCTCCAGCAGCTCGTCGCCCGTCGACAGGATGGCGACAACGGGGCGGCGCACGACGCGCACGGCGGCTCTCCCCAGCGATGCGATGAGCCCGATCTCCGGCGCCCTGAGGACAATGCCCCGGCGCACGATGGTCTGCCCCCGCTGCACGTCCTCCGCCGCCCGCCGGATGTTGGCCCCCGGCCGCGCTTCCTTGAACACGCGCACGGTTGCTTCCAGCCGGCGCGTCCCTTCCGGGGCCTTCTCGAACGGCTCGTCCGTCTCCTCGAAGGGGACAACGGCGTCGGCGCCGGCGGGAATTGGGGCTCCGGTCATGATACGGACGGCGCTGCCCGGACCAACCTCGCGCTCAAAGACGTAGCCGGCAGCCACCTCTCCGATCACGCGCAACTCGCACGGCGCGTTCGGCTCAGCGCCGGCGGTATCCGCCGCCCGCACGGCGTAGCCGTCCATAGCCGTGTTATCCAGCGGCGGCACGTCAAAGGTGGCGGCGATGTCCTCGTCAAGCACCTGGCCAAGGGCCTCGATCAGCGGTTTCTCCTCCGCCTCAAGGACCTTTACATAGCCTAGTATCCGCTCTGAGGCTTCCTGGACACTAATCATTTCTCACCGGTCAAGACAGGAACAGATGGTGGCGACATGGTCGCCATTTTAGCATCGGGGCAGATACCGGATCGGGTCGCGGCTAACCCAGCCGGACCACCAGACAGGTCGTCGTCCGCTGCACACCATCGACCCGCTGGATGCCGTCCGTTATGGCACGCCCCAGCTTGTCCAGATCATCAGATTCCAGAAGGGCGATGACGTCGAACGGGCCTGTCACAGCGTCCACAGAAGCCACCTTGGCGTCCGGGAACTTTAGCTTCGTGACCCCTTCGGCCACGGTATTGGCCTTCCCCACGGCGGATTCAATGAGCACATAGGCACGCATCATCGCGGATTGCCTCCTTCTCGCTCTCCCGTTCGGGCCTCCAGCCTGCGTCTGCCAATCATAGCGCTGATCCAGACCGTGTCAAGCTGTGGCCGGTCCGCCGCCGGGCAGCCCTCCGCGCGACTCCGCGCCGCCGCAGACCTCCAGGCGCGGGAATCCGTAAACGCCGGGCCTACGCCAGTTTGATCGCGAATCCCGTTGCCCGCGCCGGAAGGGGCGCTCTATAATAGCCGTCGGCCCCCCTGCCCGGCAGAGCACCCAATGATCTCTAAAGACGACACCCTCTCCACTATCGAAGCATCCGCGTCGGCACAACTGGCGGACACCGCGGACGTCGAGGCCCTCGACGCGTGGCGCGTCCTCTACCTGGGCCGGCGCGGGCGGCTGACGGCGGTCCTGCGCGGCCTGGCGGATCGGTCCGTGGAAGAGAGGCGCCGCGTGGGTGCGGAGGCCAACCGCCTGAAGGACCGTCTGGAGGGCGCTTACGAAGAGCGGCGCCGGGCCCTGGGCGACGCCCGCCTGGAGCAGGTAATCCAGGCGGAGCGCCTGGACGTCACTCTTCCCGGCCCACCCCTACCCCGTGGCCGGCTGCATCCCATCACGCAGACGCTGCGAGACGTCCTCGCGGCCTTCGCCGGCATGGGCTTCCAGGTCGTTGAGGGCCCCGAAGTAGAGTGGGACTACTACAACTTCGAGGCTCTGCGCATCCCCGCTGATCACCCGGCCCGTGACATGTGGGACACCCTCTGGATCGACTACGAACGGAACGGAGAGCGCGCAATGCTCCTGCGCACGCACACCTCGCCCAACCAGGTGCGCTTCATGGAACAGTCGCAGCCGCCTATCCGCATCGTCGTCCCCGGCAAGTGTTACCGCTTCGAGGCCACCGACCCGACGCACGAGTGGATGATGACGCAGGTGGAGGGTCTGGCCGTGGACGAGGGCATCAGCCTGACAGACCTCAAGGGCACGCTGGCCGAGTTCGCGCGGCGCATCTTCGGCCAGGAGCGCAGAGTCGCCTTCCGCTGCGACTACTTTCCCTTCGTGGAGCCGGGCATGGAGATGCGCATCGACTGCTTCATCTGCCGCGGTGGCGGCTGCCGCACTTGCCACAACAGCGGCTGGATCGAAATCCTGGGCGCCGGCATGGTGCACCCGGAGATCCTCACCAAAGTCGGCTACGACGCCGAAAAGTACACCGGCTTTGCATTCGGCCTCGGCATCGAGCGCATCGCCCTCCTCCGCCATGGTATCGACGACATCCGTCACTTCTACGCCAACGACCTGCGTTTCCTGCGGCAGTTCTGAGCGCGGCCCATGCGTATACCACTGAGTTGGCTAAGCGAATATGTCGACCTGACACCGGACCACCAGGAGCTGGCCCGCCGTTTGACCGTAGCTGGAGTGGAGGTCGGCGACATCATCCGCACCGGCGGCGACTGGCAAGATGTGCGCGTGGCCCAGGTGACAAAGGTTGAGAAACACCCCAACGCCGATCGCCTGGTCCTCGCCACGGTCCACATCGGCGACGGCGCCAGCCGCACTGTCGTTTGCGGCGCCCCCAACGTGGCCGCTGGCCAGAAGGTGGCCTTCGCCGAGGTAGGCGCCCGCCTCATCGATGGCCACACCGGCAAGTCCACCGTCCTCAAGCCTGCCGTCATTCGCGGCGTCGAGTCCGCCGGGATGATCTGCTCGGAGAAAGAGCTGGGCATCTCCGATGAACACCTGGGCATCCTCATCCTCCCTGACGACGCCGCCATCGGTCTGCCCCTGGCGTCCGTCCTCGGCGATGTCATATTCGACCTCGACCTGACGCCCAACCGCCCGGACCTGATGTCGGTGCTCGGCGTGGCGCGCGAGGTGGCCGCGCTGACGAGCCAGCCCGTACGCGACCCCTCAATCGAGTACAAGGCGGCAGGAGCGCCCATCAAAGGGCGGGCTCAAGTGGCGATCGACGACGCTGACCTCTGCCCCCGCTACGTCGCAGCGCTCATCGAAAACGTGAAGATCGCCGAGTCGCCGGCCTGGATGCAGGAACGGTTGCTCGCCGCCGGCATGCGCCCGATCAACAACGTGGTCGACATAACCAACTACGTCATGCTGGAAACGGGTCAACCCCTCCACGCCTTCGACTTCAAACGACTGCGCGGCGGCCAGATCGTCGTGCGCCGCGCTCGCCCTGGGGAGAAGCTGCTCCTGCTGGACGGCAGCGAGCGCGAACTGTCGCCCGACATGCTGGTCATCGCCGACGCCGAAGCGGCGGTGGCCATCGCCGGGGTGATGGGCGGCGCCGCCAGCGAGGTGACGCCAAAGACAGCCACGATTCTCCTGGAGGCGGCGAACTTCAGCGGACCGAGCATCCGCCGCACCAGCCAGGCGCTAAAGGTGCGGACCGATGCCTCCATTCGCTTTGAGAAGGGGATCAGCGTCCACCTGCCGCCCATCGCCGCGCAGCGCGCTGTCAAGTTGATGGTGGATCTGTGCGGCGGCCGCGCGGCCCAGGGCCTGATCGACGTCGCACCCAAGAAGGAGAAGGACCTCCGCATCACCCTCACCCAGCAGCGCCTGTGTCGCGTCCTCGGGATCGACCTGCCGCCCATTCAGGTGCGCCGGACCCTGACTGCGCTTGGCTTCGGCTGCCGCTGGATGCCACCGGACCGCTTCATCGTCCGCGTCCCCTACTGGCGCACCGACGTGGCCATCCCCGACGACGTGATCGAGGAAGTGGCACGCATTCTGGGCTACGACCAGCTCCCCACCAGCCAGCTCCGGGGCCAGATTCCGGTTCACCAGCCACAGCCACGTCTGGAACTGCGCGAGCGCGTTCGGGATGCCCTGGCCGCCGCCGGCATGCAGGAGATCATCACCTACTCCCTGACCGATCTGGAGAGCCTGTCCTGCGTGCTCAGTCCCGAAGACCTGGCCCTGGATCCTCCTCTCCGCGTGGCCAACCCCATGAGCCGTGAGCACGAGTATGCCCGCACCACACTGCGCCACGCGCTCCTGCAGACGCTGGCGGCAAACACCCGCGGCAGCGCCAGCCTCGTCTCCCTCTTCGAGACCGCTCGCGTCTACGTGCCTCGCGCGGACGATCTGCCCCAGGAGATCGAGAAAGTCTGCGCCGTCATGTCAGGGCGAAAGCCGGACCGCTGGGGCCAGCCCGCCGCAGAACCGGCCGGCTTCTTCGATGCCAGGGCCCTGATGGACCATCTACTCGGCGCCCTCCGTGTTACCGCCGGCTACCAGCAGACCAACGACTACGCCTACCTCCCCGGGCGCACCGCCTCTGTGACCGTCAACGGCAACCCCGTGGGTCTCGTCGGCCAGGTGCACCCGCGCGTGGCCGCTCTCTTCGATATCCAGGCGGACGTGGCGATGTTCGAGCTGGACCTCGATGCCCTGCTGCCGCACGTCGGAGACACTGTCCACTACAGGCCGGTGACCCAGTTCCCGCCGGTGGAGCAAGACCTGGCGATCATCGTCCCGCTGGCCATCCCCGCCGGTGACGCCCTCAAGCTCATCCACAGCTTCCCGCTGGTGCGCAGCGTCTCCATCTTCGACGTCTACACCGGCGACCCGGTGCCGGCCGGCTACAAATCGCTGGCGTTCTCCATCTCGTTCCAGTCCGCTGAGAAGACTTTGAAGGACGAGACGGTCAGCCGCGAGCGCGAACGCATCATCGAGCGTCTTGAGAGAGAGCTGGGCGCCCGGCTGCGCGCCTAGCGACGGCGGGACGACACGCGACAAGCCCAGGACGAACGGGGGTGTCTGTCCCCACCCAAACGGCGCGCTTTAGGCCCCTAGCGCGCCCTTCGCCGTTGCCGCCAGCGTCCCGAACGCCGCTTCGTCCCGGACGGCCAGGTCCGCCAGTATCTTGCGGTCTACCGCCACCCCGGCCTTGTTCAGGCCGTTGATCAACTGGGAGTAGCTCAGCCCGTGGAGGCGGGCAGCCGCGTTTATGCGCTGGATCCACAGCCTGCGGAAGTCGCCCTTGCGG
>JBGQEU010000064.1:0-6908 GCA_041496525.1 Dehalococcoidia bacterium | reverse complement strand
GCTGGGGCTTCTGTATCTGGGTATCGGTCTGACCGTGTGGCGATACCTCGCGACAAAGGCCGGCCAGACGTACGACGAGTTTGGGGGCCCGCTGCAGATCCTGGGCCTGCTGCTGATCATGGCCGGGGGGATCGGCATACTGGGGGGGGTTGCCGGTATGATCCGGGCCAGGAGCGCCGGCCAACAGGCGCGGCTCTTCTCGCCGCTGGGCCGGCTGCTGCTGGGCGTAGCGCTGGCGTTCGGGATCTTCTTCATGATCGTGCCCGGGTATGTCTACGCCCTGACCTATGTGCCGATGCTGGCGAACGGCCACAGCCTGGGCGATGTGAGGGACCTGAACCGAATGGCCTATGACTTCCACTCCACCCTGAAGACACCACACCCATACCAGGCGCCCTGGGACACGTGGCCCATCCTGATGCGGCCTGTCTTCTTCTACCTGGGCGGTGACGCCAAGATTTACAACCTGGGCAACCCGCTGATCTTCTGGCTGGGGATGCCGGCCCTGGCCTTCGTACTGTACCGGGCGCTGAGGTTCGTCCGGGTGCGCGTGGAGCAAGGAACGGCGAACCTGGCGGTTCGCGGCCGGATCACCGCCAAGGAGGCGGCGCCGCTTTTCGTGGTGCTGACCTACCTGGGGTTCTGGCTGCCTTGGGCTGCGCAGCCCAGGATCCTTTTTCTGTACCACTACCTGCCGGCGCTGGCGTTCGTCATTCTAGCTCTGGCCTATGTCGTGGACTGGCTCTGGCACCACGAGCGGCGCTGGGCGCGGGCCGTGGCGGTTACTTTCCTGGTGGCGGTGGCGGCGACGTTCGCCTACTTCTACCCGCACCTGGCGGCGGTGTCCGTCCCGCACTGGCTGGACGAGTCTTACTACTGGTTTCCCTCGTGGCGCTAGGTACGCTCTGGTGTCGATGACGGCGGGCGCAATCACTGGACGAGGCGGGGCCTTGTCGTGTTAGCAGGTGTCTACCTGCTAACTTCCTTCCTGGCCGGGCTGGCCCTGGTGCAGCGCGTGTTTCCGGAGATGCCGGCGCCAGTCCGCCTGGCCGGCGGATTCCTCGTGGGTATCATGCTCACGGCCTGGGTCACGTTCCTCGTGGCGTTTGGCCTATCGCCGGCGACGGAAAGCTCGCTGCTCATCGGCATCATCGTGGCGCTGGTCGTGCACGCGGGCGTTATCGCCGTCTGGGGACGCACGTTGCGGCCTGCGATGTTCCGGCTAACGGTGGTGGAGGCGTTGTTCATGGCCGGCTCGCTCGCCTTCTCCTTCTGGCTCATGGATAACCGGCTCTCGGGCGACCCGGCATTCGTTTCGGCGAACACATGGGGCGACACGGCCCTGCATGTGGCCCTGGCCCGCTCGTTCTCGATGGGGCACAACTACCCGCCGGAGTACCCTTTCTTCGCGAACGAGCCGATCCGTTACCACTTTGGCTACGACTTCTTTGCGGGCGCTCTCGAGAAGGGAGGTCTGCCGGTCGCCTACACGTTCAACCTGCCGGGCGCCATCGGTTTTGCCGGGATGATGGTGCTGGTGTTCTCGCTCGGCCGCTTCCTCTGGGGCCGCGCCGGCGGTGGCGCCAACGCGGGCGGCGCCGGCGCGAGTATGGCCGTCTGGATCGGGCTTATCGCCGTCGTCCTGCTTATCACCAACGGTTCGCTGTCGTTCTTGCGCTACTATCAGGACTTTGACGGCTCCGGCAGCTTCCTGAAGGACGTGTGGCACGCCCTCGACCCATCGCACTGGTGGCACAACGGCAACTACCGCGCGGTGGGCCCGTACGACATTGGCAGGGGGGTGGACCAGATATCGATCTACTGGACTCTGAATGTCTTCCTCACGCAGACGCATCTGATCGTCGCCATGGCGGGCGTCTTGTTCGTGACGTTCGGGCTAGTGCAGCCGCTACGATTGGGCCAGCCGCTTCCGCGTGAACGTGCGCTCTTCCTCGGCGTCCTCACCGGCCTCAGCTTCTGGCTGAACGGCGTCCTCTATGTGGCCGCGGGCGTCTTCTTCGGCTCCTTGCTCGTGATCTTCGGGCTGGGCTCTGCTTGGCGGGCGGCGGCCGGGTCAAGCGTGGAGGCGGACCGCCCGGCCGTATTCTTACGGACGCTCTTGCAGCGGGGCCTGGAAGCGCTCCCCTTCGCGGTACCAGCCGTCTTGCTCGCCGCCCCTCAGGCTATCTGGCTGAACGGCGGCCTCCACAACGACGGGAGCGTCCGCTGGCAGATCGGCTATCTGGTCTGCTCTTCGCCGGCCGCCTCGTGCCATGCGGACGGCCAGATGGACCTCCTCAACCTCTCCCATTGGTGGGACTTCATCCAGTACTGGTGGCTGAACCTGGGGCTGGCCCTGCCGCTGATGGTGTTCGGGGCGATCCTCGGTAAGCGCTCGGACCGGATGCTGATGCTGTCTGTGATGGCGATCTTCATCTTCGGCAACTTCGTGCAACTGAGCCGCGACCTGGGCGGGCACAACCACAAGGTGTTCAACCTGTGGGAGGTCCTGATGAACCTCTTCGCCGCGTTCGCCTTCGTGCGCCTCTGGCAGATCATCTCTCATGAGACCAGGGCTGCCGCGATCCGAATTCCACGCGGGTATCACCTCTGGATCGGGGCCGTGCTGCTGGCGTTGGGCGCCGGCGTGATGCGGCTGAACTACGAGTGGGCCGGGCCGGCGGCCCTGTACTACGTAATGGGCGCAGTACTTCTGGCTGGGTTCATTGAGGTGCTGATCGGCGTCGAGTTCCAGCTACGGACGCGACTGAGAGCGGTAAGCCTTAACCCGTTCGCGGCTGGCCTCATGGCCGTGGTCCTCTTCTTCTTGGTGGCCTCCGGCTTCATCGATTTCATGACCATGAAGAACGATGCGCACTATCCGGTCTTTGGCGACAAACAGACGACAATCGACTGGATCCTGGATAACACGCCGAAGGACGCCGTATTCCTGACCAACTACGGCGATCTGTACACGGCGCCCACCCTGGCCGGGCGTTCGATCTTCCTGGGGTACGAGCCGTGGGTGGGAAGCGCCGGTTACGATTACCAGCCGCGCATCCGAATCATCTCATCCATTTACCAGGCTGCCTCCAAGGCGCAGGCGTGCCAGCTCCTGGGGCAGAACGACATCGACTATGTGGAGTTGGGACCGGCCGAGAAGAGCGGTGGCCACTTCAAGCCCAATGAGGCGTTGTTCTCGACCCAGTTCATCCTGGCCGGCGCGGTGAACGCGCCGGACGGCAGAGTGGCCTTCTACGACGCGCGGAAGTCCTGTCCGTCCTCTTCGGCGGTGGCCGGCAGATAGCCGGCGACCATATCCACGTCATCGAGTTCGGCGCCGGCCGGGTGCGGCTTGTGGCGGGGCCAGATCACGAGGGACGTGAGCGTCCAGTTCCAGGTGAACCCCAGGAGCACGCCGACCGCGTTCGATATGTACGGGCTGAGGCCCAGGAGCGGCGTCAGGGTGTTCGTAGTCATCACGATGATGATGGGGCTGACCGCGGAGCTGGCGTTGAACTTCAGGAACCGGAAGACGCCCAAACCTCGGCGGGGACGCCGGCGGAAGGTCCAGCGCTCGTGCAGATTGAACTGGCATATGATGGCGATCTCGACGGCGAGGATGGAGGAGATTAGCAGGCGGATATCGGGGTCGGTGACGACACCGAAGTCGACGCTTGTGTCCCGGCCGGGAAAGAACCAGACGATGGGCGAGTCGTAGAAGACGAAGAGGAAGACCTCGTTGATCAAGAAGCCGATGCCGCCCACGATGAGGAACTTGACCAGGGTAGTGGGGATGTGAAGGCGATGGGCGACCGCGCGGGAGAGTTCGGTCACCCGGTCAGCCGGATGGAGAACCAGTCTCGCCAGCCGCTGCCGGAGAGTCCGGGTGGCGACGAGAGGTTGATCCTGTCGAGCTAGTTCCGGCTGCAAATCGGTCATCTATCTGAGACGCTATTATAGCGGAGCTACGTTAGCCCAGCCTCAAGGGTGGACGCCGGCCCTGGGGCGTCTGTTGCAGCGGGTCAGGTCTGGAGGCATGGACGTCGGAGGTTCACCGCGATGAGCGGAACGCCGGTCGTGTTGGTTGGCGGAGGTGGCGCCCCGGCTTCAGCGCTCGCTCGGCTTGGCCTGACGCCAGGGGCGGTTGAGGCGCAGGCGCAGGAGGCCGCGCAGGTCTTCGGTAACGGTGGCGGCGATCTTGACGCGAGTGTCCGTGTCCTCCACCCAGCGGACGGGCACGTCCTTGACGCGATAGCCCATCTTCTCGGCCAGGATGAGCAGCTCCGTATCGAAGAACCAGTTGTTGTCCTCGATCAGCGGCAGGATGTTCTGGGCCGCCTGGCGGCTTACGGCCTTGAAGCCGCACTGGGCGTCGCTGAAGCGCGTGAAGAACATCGCTTTGATGATCGAGTTGTAGCCCATTGTGAGGACTCGCCGCTTCAAGGAGCGGGTGACGCGCGATCTGGCCGCCAACCGGGAGCCGATGGCGACGTCGTAGCCCTTCGCAGCGATGGCGCCGATGAGGGCCGGGAAGGCTTCGATGCCGGTGGAGAGGTCGACGTCCATGTAGCTGACGATGTCCATGGGGCTTTCCAGCCACGTCTTCTTGAGGGCGAAGCCGCGGCCCTTGCGCTCGATGCGGACGTACTCCACCTGGCCCGGCATCTCCTTCGACAGGCGGCGGCTCACGGCTGGGGTGTTGTCGACGGACGCGTTGTCGGCGATGACGATGCGCCAGTCGTAGGGGAAGGCGTCGCCGGCCAGGAAGTCGCGCAGGGTGGGGATGGACTTCGGGAGCGCCTTCTCTTCGTTGTAAACCGGGACGACGACGTCGACGGTGGTCACAGGGATATCGTAAGGGGTCAGGGGTGATGGGTGAAGGGTTAACCACGTAGGCGGGTAGCTTTAGCTGTCCGCAGCGCCGGCCGCCTCACAGCATCACCCGCCTCGGCGCGCCTCCTGCTCGGCGGCGGAAGTTGTGGAAGAGGAACCGCCCGTCCACCTCCTCGACATAACAGCGGCGGCGGCCTTCGAGAGCCGAGGCGGTGTCGCGGGCGATGCCCTGGTGCTGTGCACTGACGTTGTCCGGGATGACGAAGACTCCTGACGAGGCGATGGTCTCGAACTGGGCCTCCGCCAGCGTCAGCAGCCAGCCCGTGATCAGCTCCGCCCAGCCCAGGTGGAAGGCGTTATCGGCGAAGGCCAGCGCCAGCTTCTGGAGGCTGGAGTCGGAGGCGACCTGGAGGGCGGTGGAGCCGAAATGCGGCATCGAGAGGTCCGTCAGGAGGCGGTAGACGCTGCCCAGGCGCTCGTCCGCGGCCAGCGCGGAGCCGGCCCGGAAGCGGCCGAGGTCGAAGGCGAGGGCGGCGTGCTCTCTCTGCTGGCTGATGGCGCCTTCGAACCACTGAAGGTACTCACTGAAGTCGGCGGCCAGCGAGCGCTGGGCGGCGATGCAGTCGCAGGCGCTGCGCAGGAGCGGCGGGCAGGAGACGTAGGAGCCGCCGGCCATGAGGGTGCAGGCGTCCGCCAGGTGGGAGAAGGCGCGGGACCAGAGGGCAAGGAGGGCAGCGGCCTCCGGCGTCCGGACTCTGGCGCTGGCGGCGACGACGGCGAGCTGGAGGTTCAGGGCCTTCTCGAAGATCGCCAGGTCGTCGCCCAGAAGGAACTGAGTCTGCCGGTAGGCGTCGGCCACGGACGGCTGGGCAGCGGACGGGCGCGAGGGCAGGACGTAGCGCTCCGGAAAGGCGGTGAGAGCGGCGCGCAGCTTGAGGCGGGACGGCCGGTCAGCGGTCATGCCGGAACAGGTGGCACGCGACACGAAACACAAGTACGGGCGCGCGTTCGTCTCACGCCTAGTGCCCCGCTGTCTACTGCCAGCCTTTGGTGGCCCCGGCCACCATGGCCAGCGGGCCCACGGGCCAGTTGAAGCCGTAGACCATCGCCTTGTTGACGTCGTCGACGCTGGCGATCCCCTCTTCCAGCACCTTCTGGGCCTCGCGCACGGCGGCGAAGTAGATGCGGTTGGCGACGAAGCCGTAGCGGCCGGGGGCATCCTTGACCCGGATCGACACCTTGCCGGCGCGCTGGCACAGGTCCTCCAACGCCTCGACCGTCTCGGCGGCGGTCTCCGGGGCGTGGACCAGCTCCACGAGCTTCATGACGGGCGCCGGGGAGAACCAGTGCATGCCGATGAAGCGGGGGCGGCGCGACTCCGAGACGGCCTTGCTGATGTCGGCGATGGCGAGGCCCGAGGTGTTGGAGGCGAAGATGGCCTCCGGGCCAACCGCGCCGTCCAGCTCTGCGAAGACCTTGCGCTTGAGCTCGAGGTCCTCGGGCACGGCTTCTATCACCAGGTCGACGCTCTTCAGGTCCGCCAGGTTCGTGGTGAAGGAGAGGCGCCCGAGGGCAGCGTCCGCCTCCTCCCGGGTCGTCTTGCCGCGCTCGACGCCGCGGTTGAGGCCGTAGCGCCCGTCGACGATGGTGGCGCGGGATTTCTCGACGAGCTGTTCGTTGAGGTCGCGGACGGTGACGCGGCAGCCGCCGACGGCCAGCGCCTGGGCGATGCCGGAGCCCATGACGCCGCCACCGATGACGCCTACGGATGTGATTTCGGGCATTAGGGGGTCCTCCTGGTCATCAAGCCTTCTCCCAGTCTTCTTTACTTATCCCTGCCTGGCGGATCATCCTTTCTTGTAGATCAACTGAGATGTCTTGGCCATGGTCGTTAGGAATCGCGACACGCTGGCCCGGACGCCTCATAAAGGGGTGTCTGCCCTCCTGGAATGGGCCCTCGAAACCCAGGTTCCGGAACTTCCTTACCAATTGCCGCCAGGACAGTGGTTTCAAGAGCCAACCGGAGCGGGGTTGAGGCCAATCCCATCGATTTCGGGAATTTCATCACCGTG
>JBGQEU010000063.1:0-7013 GCA_041496525.1 Dehalococcoidia bacterium | reverse complement strand
TGCCCCGGCGCCGGGTGTACGGTGAGGCCGGGCGGCTTGTCCACGACCAGGATGTCGAAGTCCTGGTAGATGATGGTGAGAGGGACGTGTTCGGGCGTCAGGTCGGGCTCGACCGGCGGTGGGATGTTGACCGTGACCAGGGCGCCGGATGGCAACCGGTCGGACGGTTTGCCGGCGCGGCCGCCGACCGTCGCCAGGCCCTCATTGATGAGGCGCCGGGCGTGGCTGCGTGACAGCTCGGGGCAGCAGCGGGCGATGAAGACGTCCAGGCGCTCGCCGCCGCGGTCAGCGGTCAGCTGGACGGTCTTCATGCGGCTCGTGCTTGGCCCTGGTGAGGAAGACGTAGCCGATGAGGATGATCGCGATACCGACCGTGATGGAGGAGTCGGCGACGTTGAACTGCGGCCACATGGGGAAGTCTATGAAGTCCGTGACCCGGCCCAGGCGCACCCGGTCGATCAGGTTGCCGACGGCGCCGCCCAGCATCATGCCGATGGCGACCGGCACTACGGGATGATCGAAAGGCGGATAGCGGTAGTACAGGTAGATGGCGGCCAGGCCGATGAACGTCATGCCGATCAGAAAGGCGGTCTGGTTCTGAAGCGTGCCGAAGGCGGCGCCGGTGTTCGTGACATAACGGATGTGCACCGGCCAGTCGCCGCCCGGCCACGACTCCCCGCGCTCGAGGAGCGTGCGCACGAGAGCTTTGGTCGCCTGGTCGAGGACGACGACAAGCCCGGCCGCGGCCCAGAAAACGTAGTGGTGCACGGAGTGGCCGGGGGGCTTCTCCAGCGCCGGTTCGCTGATCTCCACAGGCTGCATCGAATCGATGATAGCACGGTGATCCGGTCATCCGGCTTTTGACGCGGCTACACGTGCTTGTTATCCTCGAACCAGGTACTGAACGTCCGGAGGAGCCATGGCCTTCGATATCCTTTCCCGCCGCAACAAGGACCGCGAGAAGTACGGCGACCGCCTGCCGCCCGGGCAGAAGGCCGTCGAAGACTGGCCTGTCCTCTCATACGGAGGCACGCCGCGGATCGAGAAACGCGCCTGGCGGCTCCGGCTCTTTGGCCTGGTCGCAGAACAGGTAGAGTTCGACTGGGAGCAGTTCAGCGCGCTCCCGACCGTCGCCATCCACCGCGATATCCACTGCGTGACGTCCTGGAGCCGCATGGATAACGACTTCGAAGGCGTGGCTTTCCTGGAGCTGCTGAAGCACGTGCATCTGCTGCCGCAGGCCAGCGCTGTGATGGCGCACTGCTACGGTGGCTATACGACGAACCTGCTGCTGAGCGACCTCACGCGGGACGATGTCCTGCTGGCATACCGGCACGATGGGAAGGAACTGCCGCCGCAGCACGGCGGACCCTGCCGCCTGGTGGTGCCGCACCTCTACTTCTGGAAGAGCGCCAAGTGGGTGCGGGGCCTGGAGTTCCTGGACAGCGACCGGCCGGGCTTCTGGGAGCAGTACGGTTATCACATGCGCGGCGATCCCTGGAAAGAGGAGCGCTACTCTTGACGACACCCGTGACCAGCGGCGCCGCAGCGGCGCTGGACGCCACCGGCCGCCGGCTGCTGAACCTGGCCCAGAGCGAGTTTCCGCTGGCGCCGCAGCCGTTCGCCGCCCTGGGCGAGGCGCTGGGCATCGGTGAAGACGAGGTGATCGCGCGGCTGGAGGCGGCGCGGGCCTCCGGAGTCCTGCGCAGCCTGAGCGCCATCTTCGACGTTTACCGCGTGGGATACCGGAGCACCCTCGTTTCTTTCTCGGTGCCGGCCGAGCGGCTGCAGGCGGCGGCGGACATCGTCAGCGCGCACCCGGGCGTGAGCCACAACTACGGGCGCGAGCACAAGTACAATCTCTGGTTTGTGCTGGCGATGCCCCGTAGCGAGGACATGGACGCCGTAGTTGAGGATCTGGCCCGTAAGGCGGGCGCCGCGCAATACCACCTGCTGCCCAACCTGAAGCTGTACAAGATCGGCGTGGAGTACGACGTGGACGAAGGGGAGAACAGGGCGCAGCGCCAGCCGAAGGCCAGAGGCCCGCGGCGGGACCTGACTGAAGATGAGATCGCGCTCGTGCGGGCCTTGCAAGAGGAGCTGCCGCTGGCTCCGCGGCCCTTCGCGGAGTTAGCGGCCGGCCTCGGGACGACGGAAGACCAGCTGCTGGCGAAGGCGCTGGCGCTACAGGACGAAGGCATCATGCGCCGTTTTGCCGCCGTCATCCGCCACCGGGTCTCCGGCTTCACGGCGAACGGGATGACGTGCTGGACGGTGGCGGAGGAGAAGGCCGACGAGATCGGCCACAGGTTCGCCTCGTACCCGCAGGTGAGCCATTGTTACCGCCGCCCGGTCTACGACGACTGGCCGTACAACATCTTCACGATGATCCACGCCATGACGCGCGAGAAGTGCGAAGCGACGGTGCGGAAGATCGCTGCCGAAGTGGGGATCGACACGTACGCCGTTCTCTACAGCCACACTGAGTACAAGAAAGAGCGCGTCAAGTACTACGCGCAGTAGCGTGACCCCGGACACCAAGGGCTGCCCCCCGGACGCCCCGCCCTTCGAGCGGATGCGCTACTACCTGCGCGAGGTCGGGCAGGGGCCGCGCAACTGCCGCGACCTCACCCGCGAAGAGGCACGTGACGCGATGACGCTTGTCCTTTCAGGGGAAGCCACCCAGGCGCAGGCCGGTGGCTTCCTCCTCCTCCAGCGCTTCAAGGGCGAGTCCCCCGAGGAGCTGCTGGGGTTCGCCGAGGCGGTCCGCGCCGGCGCCCGCCAGATCCGGCCGCGTGTGACGGGGTTGCTGGACATCGGCAGCCCGTATGACGGGCGTAAGAAGAGCATTGTGGTCAGCCCGGCGTCCTCCATCGTAGCGGCAGCCGCCGGTGTGCCTGTCGTCATGCATGGCGAGAAGGACCTGGGGCCGAAGCACGGCGTGCCCATCGGCGATGTGCTGGAGGCGCTGGGCATCGACGTCGACGCGGAGCCGGACGACGTGGCGAAGAGCATCGAGGAAGTCGGCCTGGGCTACGTGCACTCGGTGCGCTTCGTGCCGCAGGCCTTCGGCCTCAAGGATCTGCGGGAGGAGATCGCGCTGCGCAGCTGCATTTCGACGATCGAGAAGATCTACAACCTGGCAAACGCCGCGTACAGCGTCATCGGGCTGACGCATCTGCCGTACATGGACAAGATGATGACGGCGGCGGCCCAGATGGGGTTCCGGCGTATCCTCATCCTGCAGGGGATCGAAGGGAACGAGGACGCGCCCACCTCGCGGCCGTGCCGGGCCTTCCTCTGGGAGGCCGGAGGTGAGTCGCGCGAGCTGCGCGTCGACCCGGCGGAGTTCGGCCTGCAGGCGGCGACGCAGGAGGAGATGGCGGGGGGCGACGCGGCCTACAACGCCGGCATCGCGCTGCGCATTCTGGAGGGCGAGAAAGGGCCGTACCGCGATCTGGTGTTGCTCAACGCCGGGATCCGCATCTGCCTGGCGGAGCGGGCGCCGACGATCGGCGCCGGTATCGCGGCGGCGCGGGAGGCGATCGATATGGGGGCCGCGGTCGCCAAGCTGAAGGCGTTGCGGGCGAGGGCGGAGCAGACGCAGGCCACGCGCGGGCGGCCGGCCGCGGGCTGACGGGAAGGCGGCTTCGGGGCCGGCATGCCGGCGCTGATTTTCGTTTGACCATCGCCTGGGGCGGGCGTAGAATTTGCCTATCATGGACGATTACGGGCTCGACATGGACGAGGTCACCCGCGTAATCGATACGGCGGAGGTCCTCGTAGTCCGGTTCGCCATTCTGGATAAGCGCTTGCTCGTCGACTCTCGCATCAGCGAGCAAGAAGGCCCGTTCATCGGCATCGTCCCCAAGGCGGGGTCCGCGGAGGAGCGCTTCAAGAGTCTGAAGAAGCTGCGGCCGCGGTTCTCCCTACCGGACAAGATAATGTCGTTCATGTGGCCGCGCCATCTGGAGACGTTCCGGAACTCGGGGTTGTGCCAGCGCATCGAGACGCGAATGGTCAGCCTGGGTGGGGAAGCGATGTTCGAACAGTGCCGCCAGATCTTCGATGAGCTGATACGTGAGGAGAAGGCGGAGGTGGTGGCCGCTATACGCGGTGGCGACGGGTACCAGTCCCTTTGGGAGCGGAACAACTAACGACGGGCCGGACTGTTGGCTGGCGCCGGCAGATAATACCTCCCCTTGCCAGAAGCTGAAATCACGCCGCCGGACAAGGTGAAGGTTGTCCCCAAGCCCTGGGGCGAAGAGCGCTGGCTGGCCCATACCGATCGCTACGCTGGCAAGATACTGGTCCTCAAGAAGGGGCATCGCCTGAGCCTGCAGTACCACCGCCAGAAGCACGAAGTCCAGTACGTCGACAGTGGGCGCATTAAGTACACGCTGGGCAGCGTGGACCGGCCGGGCGAGTACAAAGAGGTGATCGTCGAGGCAGGGACGACTGTCCTCCTGCCGCCGGGGGCGATCCATCGCATGGAAGCGCTGGAAGACTCCCGCTTCTTCGAGGTGTCTACGCCCGAGCTGGAGGACGTGGTCCGTCTCGACGATGACTACGGAAGGGCCTAGGCTGCATTCAACGCCCATGAAGACGATTGATCTGCGCAGCGACACCGTGACGCTGCCGTCGCCGGAGATGCGTGAGGCGATGGCGAACGCGGAGCTGGGCGACGACGTCTTCGGCGACGACCCTACGGTCAACCGGCTGCAGGAGATGGCAGCGGAGATGCTGGGGAAAGAAGCGGCGCTGCTCACGACCAGCGGTACGCAAAGTAACCTGGTTGCCCTGCTGACGCACTGCCGTCGGGGCGACGAAGTGATCGTGGGGGACGAATCGCACACACTGTGCTACGAGGTCGGTGGCGCCTGGGCGCTGGCCGGCCTGGGTCTGCGGCCGGTCCGCAACGACTCGCGCGGCCGGCTGGACCTGCAGGAGGTGAGGGAGCGCATCCGCCCGGCGAACGACCACTTCCCGCGAACGGGCCTCATCTGTGTGGAGAACACGCATAACCGCTGTGGCGGGACGGTCCTGGGCGAGGAGGACCTGGCGGCTGTCCGGGACATCGCTGACCGTCACGGGCTGCCGGTCCACATGGACGGCGCGCGGCTGTTCAACGCGGCGGTGGCTCTGGCCGTGCCGGCGTCGCGCCTGGCAGCGTACGCGGACACCCTTTGCTTCAGTCTGGCAAAAGGACTGGGCTGCCCGGTGGGTTCTGTGCTCTGCGGCAGCCGGGAGTTCATCGCGGAGGCCCGGCGTTATCGGAAGATGCTCGGGGGCGGCATGCGCCAGGCAGGTGTGCTGGCGGCGGCCGGCGTCTACGCGCTGGAGAACATGATCGGCCGCCTGGCGGAGGACCACGCGAACGCGCGCGTCGGGGCCGCCGGGCTGGCGGAGTTACCGGGCGTCGTGTTGTCGCCGGAGCCGCAGACGAACCTGGTCTTCTTCACGGTGGAGGGCTGGGACCTGGGAGAGCTTGTGAGGCGTCTGGAAGAGGCCGGGGTGCGCTGCTTCGACGAGGGCGGCCGCATCCGCTGGGTGACCCACTACGGCATCGAACGCGGGGACATCGAAGAGGGGCTGTCGCGCCTCCGGTCCATTCTGGCTACTGGCGTCTGACGTTCGTGCGCTGGCTCCTGCCCATCCTTTTCTTCGCGGCCCTGGTGGCTGGCACCTGCGGGGGAGAGGATGCTATCGTCTCTCAGGATGTGGTCTCGGCCGTACCGTGGCAGGCGCCGGAGAGCGCGCGGTACCGGATTCTGAATGACGATAAGGTGGTGGGCTCGGCAGAGCTGGGCATCGACCGGCAGGGCCCGTCGCTGAAGTTGACGCAGGACTTCAACTTCCCTGAGAAGAAGTATACGAACACGGCCGAAGTCATGGTGGATCCGGGGACGCTTCTGCCGCAGAGCACGGACTTCAGGATCGACGGGCCGAATGGAAGGCTGAACTGCCAGGCGCAGTACTCTGGCAAGAGTGTTGTCGTTCAGCGTAAGGGAGAGGATACGGAGCGGACCGACAGCCTTGACGTGCCTGTCGGCTCGTATGATAGCTGGACTGACCTGTTCCTGTGGCGCACGGTGACCTTCGCCGACGGATATGAGACCAGATACTCAGATATCCTTTCGTGCACGCTGGACAAGACGCAGAACCTGGGCGTGACGCTGAAGGTGAAGGACAAGGAGACGATAGAGGTCCCGGCCGGGAAATTCGAAGCTTGGCGGCTGGAGATCCGGTCCGGTGGGGGAACGCAGACGGCCTGGTACGGGATCGATGCCCGGCATCCTCTGCTGCGTTACGACAACGGCACCGACATATTCGAACTGGAGTCGCAGGAATGAGCTATGGGCTGGCCTGGGGCCAGGTGACGTGGGAGGCGTGTGCAGGCACCGGTGTGATAGCGGGCACTGGATTGCTGGGCTTGGGTATGGCCTTCGAGCCGCCGCCCACTTCGGCGAGGCAGTTCACGAAGATGACGAACGCCGCCAGGAGTGCCAGGATGACCCAGATGATCCTGACCGGCCCAATTCTCACGCGCAGCTCCGGCTGGCGTCCGGCGCATCCGTCATCGCGGATACGATCATAAGCGGGGGCTGACGTCTAGCGCTACGTCCGCGCGATTCCTCGTCACTAAGGATAACGCTGTGCAGGACCCGGCGGCAGCGTGGCTTCGCGAGGCCGGTTACGAGATGACACTGGCCGCCGGCGCCGAAGAGGCTGCGCGCGGGTTTTCGCGTCCAGGTGCGCGCGGCGTCGCCCCTGGCGCGGCGGTTATAATACGGCCTGAGCGGGTGTAGCTCAGTGGTAGAGCATCTGCCTTCCAAGCAGAGGGTCGTGGGTTCGATCCCCATCGCCCGCTCCAGATACGAATATTCCGCCTGGTGGCCGCCGATTGGCGGTCTCATTTGTGGAAGCGGAGGGCCGCGGTCTATCTGGTTGAACCCTAAGCCTCCGTCGGCAGATACGAATCTGAGGCCACAAGCTATGCCGGCAGATGGCCC
>JBGQEU010000062.1:0-7030 GCA_041496525.1 Dehalococcoidia bacterium | reverse complement strand
GATGCCCAAATCCATGGGGGTACCTCCTGAGGCTGGTGTTCGCTATCGATCGCTTGCAGGATGACACAGGCGGAGGGGACGGGTCGAGGGTGTTGGGTAGAGGCACTGTCCACTGTCAACAGTCGACTACCTGCCCTATACTCGCAGCCATGAGCCCCGAGAAACTGGCGATTGACGGCGGGCCCAAGGTGCGGGAAGCTCCCTTCCCTCCCTGGCCGGCGCTGGGCGACGAGGACGTCGCGGTCGTGGCGGACGTGCTCCGTTCCGGCCGCCTGACGCAGCTCACGGGAGGTGCCGTCGCCGCCTTCGAGGAGGCGTTCGCGGAGTGGCACGGCGTCCGGCACTGCGTGGCGACGAGCTCCGGCACATCGGCGATACACACGGCCCTGGCGGCGCTGGGGATCGGCCCGGGGGACGAGGTGATCGTGCCGGCGCATACTTTCATCGCCTCGGCCACGCCGGTGCTGCACCAGCGGGCCACGCCGGTGTTCGCGGACGTCGATGAGCGGACGTACTGCATCGCGCCGGGGAGCGTGGCCGAGCGGATAACGCCGCGCACCAAGGCGATCATCGCCGTGCACCTCAACGGCCACCCGGCGGACGTAGACGCGCTCGTGCCGTTGGCCGGGCCACACGGCATCGCGGTGGTGGAAGACGCGGCGCAGGCGCACGGGGCGCTGTATAAGGGGCGGAAGGCCGGGACCATCGGCCTCGCCGGTTGCTTCAGCTTCTGGGAGGACAAGATCATGACGACGGGCGGCGAGGGCGGCTGCGTGGTCACTGACGACGACGCCCTGGCCGAGCGGATGCGCCGCGTACGCCACCACGGCGAGGGACCGATAGAGGGCGAGCGGGCATACTACCACCTGGAGCTGGGCTACAACTACCGGATGACATCGATGCAGGCGGCGACGGGCCTGGTGCAGCTGCGGCGTCTGGACGAGTACCTGGCGGCGCGGCGCCGGAACGCGGCCTACCTGAGCGAGCGGCTGGGCGGAATCGACGGCATCGAGCCGCCGTTCGTGGCGGAGTACGCGGTGCACAGCTACTACAAGTACATCTGCCGTCTGGTGGGCGCCTCCGGTCCTTCGACCGTTCGCCAGGCTCAGGGCGCGGGACGAACGGGAGTGGATATCGGCCGGTTCATGCAGGCCGTAGCGGCGGAGGGCGTGCCGATATCGCGCCGGTACCAGACGCCGCTGCCGCAGCAGCCCGTGTTCCGGGACGCCGGCCGGCGGGGCGAGGCGTGCCCGGTAGCCGAACGGCTGGCGGCCGAGCTGTTCACGCTGCTCGTGCACCCCACGGTGACGACGAAGGATCTGGATGACGTGGTGGCGGCGATACGCAAGGTGGCGGCGGCCATCTAGCGCAGTTGACCCTCCGCTTGCACGAGCGGCTCCGGCTTGCCAACATCAGCACATGGAGGCCTTCCTCCCATGAGCGGCTCCGGCGGCCCCGCTCGTTCCCGCCGCCTGCGCTTGCCCTGGTGGCGTCAGGCGCCGGACCCGACCGGCGCCGGCATGCTATCGGCGGACGCCGCACCGACGCGCTTCAGCGAGACGTTCCGGGCGCTGCGGCACCGCAACTACCGGCTCTACTTTGCGGGACAGAGCGTCTCCCTGACCGGCACCTGGATGCAGACGATAGCGCAGGCCTGGCTGGTGCTGGAGATCACGGACTCGAAGACGGCGCTGGGCGTCGTCACCGTCCTCCAGTTCTTGCCCATCACCGTGTTTGTCCTCGTCGCGGGCGTCATCGCCGACCGTGTGCCCAAGCGCAACTTCATCCTGGCCACGCAGGTGCTGGCGATGACGCAGGCGCTGCTCCTGGCGGCGCTGGTCTGGTCCGGGGAGATACAGTTGTGGCATGTCTACGCCCTGGCCATGATGCTGGGGCTGGCCAACGCCTTCGAGCAGCCGACGCGCCAGGCGTTTGTGGTGGACATGGTGGGCAAGGACGACCTGCTGAACGCCATCGCGCTGAACTCGGGCTTGTTCAACGGCGCGCGGCTCGTGGGCCCGGCAGTCGGCGGCGTCATCATCGCCACGGCGGGGCTGAAGGTAGCCTTCCTGCTGAACGGCCTCAGCTTCCTGCCCGTCATCGCCGGGCTGCTGATGATGGACCTGAAGCAGCTCCATCTGGGCGGCCGAAAGGCTTCGGGGCCGGTCAACCCGCTGGGCGAGCTGCGCGAGGGCGTCTCCTACGCCCTGAAGACGCCGGCGACTTTGCTGATCATCATCCTCATCGCCACCCTGGGTACCTTCGGCTATAATTTCATCGTCGTCCTGCCGCTGGTCGCCCGCTACGTCCTGGAAGGCGGCTCCCAGCAGCTGGGCTTCCTGACGGCCGCCGTCGGGCTGGGGGCTCTGGCCTCGGCGCTGGTGCTGGCCAGCCGCAAGGCGGCGACGAAGTTCACTCTGTTCCTGGGCGGGATATCGTTCGCCGTGCTGCTGGGCGCGGTGGCGCTGAGCCACTGGTTCTACGTGACGCTGCTGCTGCTTTTGCTGCTGGGCGTGGCGAACACGGCGTTCGCCGCGACGGCGAACACCTCGCTGCAACTGGCGACGCCGGACCACCTGCGCGGGCGGGTGATGGCGCTCTGGATGCTGATGGTCGTCGGATCGACGCCCATCGGCGGGTTCCTGACGGGTTTCACGGCGGACCGCCTCGGCGTTCAGACGGCTATCGGCATCAACGCCGCGGCGTGCATCTTCGGGGTGAGCGCGGGTTTCCTCTACTACATCTCCCATCGCAAGGAAATCGCCCGCACATCGGAAGTGGCGTCCGGATGAGCACGGGCCCGGCCGCTGCGCAGCGGGGGCCGGTAACGGGTGGCCGGTCATGCGATACTGCGTCTGACAGGGGGTAGATATGACTGTGCGCATAGGGATCATCGGGTCGCGGTTCGTGGCGGGGTTGCATGCGGAGGCGCTGCGGCAGGTGCCGGGGGCGGAGATTGCGGCGGCGGCCTCGCCGAACCCGGAGCACGTCTGGGATTTCCACCGCCGCTTCGGCATACCGCACGCCTTCGGCGATTACAAGGACATGCTGACCAGCGGGCTGGTCGACGCCATCACCGTGGCCTGCCCGAACGACCTGCACTGCGAGGTGGTACTGCAGGCGGCGGCCGCCGGGAAGCACGTGCTGGTGGACAAGCCTCTGGCCTTGAGCCTGGCCGAGTGCGACCGCATGATCGCGGCCTGCAAGAAGGCGGGCGTGGTGTTGATGTACGGCGAGAACCTGTGCTTCGCGCCCAAGTACGTCCGGGCCAAGGCCCTGGCCGACGAGGGGGCGCTGGGCGAGGTGTACTACGTGCGGCAACTGGAGTGCCACTACGGCCCGCACTCCGACTGGTTCTGGGATGTGAAGCGCTCCGGCGGCGGCGTGCTGATGGACATGGGGTGCCACTCCATCGCCTACTGCCGCTGGGTCTTCGGCGACGCGCCCGTCGAGAGCGTGTACGCGGAGATCGGCAACTTCGTGCACAAAGACCGCACCAGGGGCGACGACCACGCCGTGGTGATGATGCGGTTCGCGCCCTCGGACAAGCACCCCAACGGCGGCATCGGCGTGGCGGAGAACTCCTGGGCGCGCGCGGGCGGGCTGGACGACCGGGCGGAGATATACGGGTCCAAAGGGCTGACGGTGGCGGACATCGCCAGGGGGAACGCGCTGCACACGTACAGCTCGGAGGGCTACGGCTACGCCATGGAGAAGGCGCCGCGGACGCGGGGCTGGACGTGGACGGGGTTCGAGGAGGGTTGGAGCTACGGCTTCCCGCAGGAGATGGCGCACTTCGTGGAGTGCATCGAGGGGGGCAAGCAACCGATGCTGACGGGCGCGGACGGCCGCGCCGTCCTGGAGATCATCTGTGCGGCGTACGAGTCGGCGCGGTGTGGCCAGCGGGTGACGCTGCCCTTCAACACGAACGCCGCCCGGCCGGTGGACCTGTGGTTGGGGGAGTAGCGGTCAGGCCTTGGCCAGCGCCCGCGACATCTCCGCCTCGTCGAAGGCGCGGAGCGTCTCGCTGTGGACGTTGCCGGTCGCGGCGATGTTGAAGAGGCCGGCGGTCATGGACTCCTCGTCCGGCGCCTCCACGATCGACACGATGTCGTAGCGGCCCTGCGTCCAGTAGGTGCCGATGACCTTGAAGCCGCGCGACTCGTTCATCTTGCGGGTCTCCTGGGCGCGCTTCACGGTGTCCTTGATGTTCTTCAACCCCTGGCCGGTGAACTTGTAGAGGACTACGTAACGGGGCATAGCGACCTCCTTGTCGGATTACGGACGGCCAATCAGGACTGTTTGTCGCATCCATTCTAGCCCCGCCGGTCAAGGCCCGTGACCGCGCCGGGCGATCGGCGATAGCGCGTGATAGATAACCGCCGCTCGGGCTGAGCTTGCCTGTCCTGAGCCGAGTCGAAGGGTCGAAGCCCTTCGTCTTCCCCGCGAGGATACGAAGCCCCCTTCGGCATTGCTCAGGACGGGCTTCGACAGGCTCAGGGCGAACGGATTTCCCAGCACCACATTGGAGCATTAGCGTTGCGATAGAATGGAACCGTGAGCATCGACACAGCGAAGGAGCCCCAGCTAACCGTCGCTACAGCCGACGACCTTCCGTTCATCCGCGAGACGGTCGTGCGGTTGCGCCTCGACCCGGAAGACCTGCAGCCGGAGCAGTTCCTGACCATGCGCCAGGACGGGTGCATCATCGCCTTCGGACGGATCAAGCCGTACCGCGAGACCTACGAGCTGGGATCGGTGGCCGTGCTCGAGGAGGAGCGCGGGCACGGCTGGGGCGAGCTGATCGTGCGGGAGCTGGTCCGCCGCTTTCCGCAGGACGAGGTCTACATCACGACCGACATCCCGAAGTACTTCCAGAGGCTGCGCTTCCTGCAGACGGAGATACTGCCGCCGGAGCTGGAGGCGAAGATCGCCCGCGTCTGCGAGAGCATCCGCCCGGGCACGGTGGGGATGGTGTACGACCGCCGTATCGAGCGGCTGCCTTCGCTGGCGGACGTTTACCGGGCCAAGCACCTGATCGAGAAGCAGCTGCCGCGGACGCCGCTCCTGCGCAACCCGGCCCTCTCGCGGGCGCTGGGGTGCGACGCGTACCTGAAGCTGGAGAACCTGATGCCCATCGGCGCCTTCAAGGTGCGCGGCGGCGTCTACCTCTGCGCCGCGTTGAGCGCGGAGGAGAGGGCGCGCGGCATAGTCGGCGCGTCGACGGGGAACCACGGGCAATCGCTGGCGTACGGCGCGCACCTGTGCGGGGCCAGATGCGTGATCGCCATGCCGGAGGAGGCCAACGCGCTGAAGGTGGAGTCGATGCGGGCGCTGGGCGCTGAGGCGGAGTTCCACGGCGCCAACTTCGAAGAGGCGCGGGTGTGGGCGGAGGGCTACGCGCGGGAGCACGGGATGCGCTACGTGCACCACATCAACACACCGGAGCTGATCGCCGGGGTGGCGACGCTGAGCCTGGAGATCGTGGAGGACCTGCCGGACGTGGACGTCATCGTGACGCCGATCGGCGGCGGCAGCGGCGCCGTGGGCCACTGCCTGGTGGCGAAGGCGCTGAAGCCCGGCCTGCAGGTGATAGGCGTGCAGACGGCGGGCGCGCCTGCTGTCTACCGCTCGTGGCGGGAGCGAAAGCTGCAACGGGCGCCGATCCACACGGCGGCCGAAGGCCTGGCGACCGGCTACGCCTATTACGTGCCGGTGCAGACGTTCATCGAGCGGCTGGACGATATGATGCTGGTGACGGAGGAGGAGATGCGGGCAGCGGTCGTGCTGCTGGCGCTGGGGGCGCACCAGGTGGCGGAGTACGCGGGGGCGGCGGCCACCGCGGGCGCGATGCAGATCGCGGAGCGGCTGCGGGGCCAGAAGGTGGCGATCGTCCTCAGCGGCGGCAACATGACGCTGGACGGGTTGCGAGAGGCGCTGCGGGAAGGGCGCTGACGGAACGACCTGTCCGCTCGTCCTGAGCCTGTCGAAGGACCAGACAGCAAGAGGATGCGTTGGCGCACGCCGGCCGGGGTCTGAAGACCCCGGGGCTACATTTCGTGCCGGCGTCCTCAGGTATATGATTGCTCCATTATGAGCCTCCTGGCCGGCGCCGCCACGGTCGACATCACGCCGCCGGCCGGCGGGTTGATGGACGGCTACGGCGCCCGCACGCAGCCCTCGCAGGGGGTGCACGACCCGCTGTTCGCGCGGGCGCTGGTGCTGGATTACCGCGGCGGGCAGCAGTGCGCCATCGTCGGCTGCGACCTGCTGGGGATGCACGCCTGGGTGACGCGGGAGGTGCGAGACCGCGCGTCGCGAGAGACGGGGATCCCGGCAGACAACATCCTTCTCTGCGCCACGCACAACCACGCCGGCCCGTACGGGCTGCGCGGCGGCATGTTCTCGCGTCTGGACGAGGCGCTGGCGGGCGGGTTCGTCGACAAGGTGGCGGGCGCGATCGCAGCGGCGTACACCTCGCGCCGTCCGGCGTCGCTCAAAACGGGGCAGGCGACGGTCGACACCGTCAGCATGAACCGCCGTCACCCGGAGTGGCCGATCGATGACGTCCTGCGGGTGCTGCTCGTCGACGGTGAGGGCCCTTCCAGGGAAGGGCCGGTGGCCACCCTGCTGAACTTCGCCTGCCACGGGACGGTGCTGAGCGCGGCCAACCTGCTGCTCTCAGCCGAGTTCCCTGGAGCAGCCTGCCGCCTGCTGCAGCAGGAGACCGGCGCGCCGGCCGTCTACCTGAACGGCGCCTGCGCGAACGTCAACCCAACGTGGATCAGACAGGACTTCGAGAGCGTGGAGCGGGTGGGCCAGATCATCGGCGGGCAGGGCCTGCGTATCGTCGCGGAGCTACGGACGCTGGGCCCCGGGCAGCGGGCGCACAACATCCGCTGGGATGAGTTCACCGAGAAGCGGGCGCCGGGCCGGATCGTGGAGCCGCGCTTTTGGGTGGTGCGGAGGGAGGTCGAGCTGCCGGCGCGGCAGTTCGCGCCGGACGAGGAGTACGCGGCGCGCGCAGTGG
>JBGQEU010000061.1:0-7056 GCA_041496525.1 Dehalococcoidia bacterium | reverse complement strand
CGCCGAGCGATACGGCAAGGCCGGAGGAGCCCCAGCCCATCTCCTCGCCGTAGATGTGCTGCGCGAGGGGGGAGAGGGTGACGCCGCCCAGCTCTTCGGGCAAGGCGCGGGTGTGATAGCCCAGGCCGTAGATCTGGCGGAAGAGGTCCCAGAGGACGGACCCTTTGGCGATCACCTCTTCCGGCGGGAGCTGGTCCAGCTCCATGGCCGCCGGCCGGATCACATCGGCGGCGAAGCGATGCACCTGCTCCTTGAGCGCGGTCTCGTCCGGGCTCAGCTGCTTGTTGAGGTCGAGGTAGGCGGCGGCGACCATAGTCCTTCCCTCCAGCTTCGGCGTGGCATTCATCAGAATCTTGGTCTCCCGTAGGCGCCTTGGCTATCGGGCATTCGCCGGTTTTCTTGTCGGGAAATGCCCCACCGTCCGCGGACAGTGGGGGAGTGCCCCACCAAGGGAAGTATTGCCTCGCCTGACAGACAGGACTGACGCTCGCGTCCAGAATGAAGTGACTGGCAAGATCGCTGAACCCCAAGAGGGAGGACGAACCATGTGCGCTGCCGCAAACGAGGCAAAGCCGGGGCAGATGGTGAAGGCCAAGACGAACGGCGAACGCAGCTTGGACGCCTATCGCGGTAAGTGGCGCTGGGACAAGACCTTCTGGGCCACGCACTGCGTGGACTGCTACCCGGGCAACTGCCCCTACCGCGTCTATGTGAAGGACGGAGCGGTCCTCATGGAAGAGCAGGCGGGCACGTTCCCGACCATCGAGGAGGGAGTGCCGGACCTGAACCCCATG
Source organism: Dehalococcoidia bacterium (assembly GCA_041496525.1). Classification (GTDB taxonomy): domain Bacteria; phylum Chloroflexota; class Dehalococcoidia; order SM23-28-2; family RBG-16-64-32; genus JBGQEU01. Next base: position 6,262 of record JBGQEU010000061.1, on the reverse strand, counting down.
GGCTGTCAGAAGGGTGCGGCCTGGAGCCGCCTTCTCTACTCGCCGGAGCGCGTGCTTCATCCGTTGAAGCGCGCGGGCAAGCGCGGCGAGGGCAAGTGGAAGCAGGTCTCCTGGGATCAGGCGCTGACAGAGATCGCGGACCACGTCCTGGACGCGATCGAGGAAGTGGGGCCGGAGGCGGTGATCAAGGAGGGCACGCCCGGCGAGGGCGGCCTGCTGGCGAACTTCCCGTTCAGCCGGCTGGTGGAGATGATCGGCGGCATAGGGACAGACGTGAACGCGGTGATCAACGATTTCTCGACAGGCATCTACATGACGTTCGGGAAGTTCGACCCGGCCAGCAGCATCGACGACATGTTCCACGCCGATTTCATTATGTACACGCACATGAACCCCGTCTACACGCAGATTCCCGCGTTCCACTACACTACGGAGGCGCGGTACAAAGGGGCGGAGGTTGTGCTGGTGGCGCCCGACTGCAGTCCTTCGCACATACACGCCGACTACTACGTGCCGATCAAGCCGGGCAACGACTCGGCGCTGGGTCTGGGTATGGCGCACGTAATCATCCACGAGGGGCTGTACAAGGCGGACTTCATCAAGGAACAGACGGACCTGCCGCTCCTCGTGCGGCTCGACACGCGGCTCTTCCTCCGTCAGTCCGACCTCCGGGACGGCGGCCGGGACGACCAGTTCTGCTTCTGGGACACCAAGTCGGAGTCCGTGGCGGCGGCGCCGCTGGCGACGCTCGCGCTGGGCGACCTTGCCCCGGCGCTGGAGGGCTCGTACTCCGTCGCGTTGAAGGACGGGAGCCGGGTGGAAGTGGTGCCGGTGTTCGAGCTGCTGAAGGAAAGGCTGGAGGACTACACGCCGGAGAAGGCTTCCGAGATATCGGGCGTGAACCCGGACGTGATCCGCATGTTGGCGCGGAAGATCGCCTCCAAGCGCGGGACGATCTTCTGCGGCGGCACGTCCTTCAAGTACTACCACGCGGACCTGATGGTGCGATCATACCTGCTGGTGCTGGCGCTGACGGGCAACTGGGGCCGCAAGGGCACCGGCCCGGGCGAGTGGTCGGTGGCCGGCTTCGACGGGCCGTTCATCTTCTTCGGCAAGCAGAAGGAAGGGCTGGAGGAGACGAGACGCATCCTGCAGCTGCGAGAGGCGGCGGTGGCCATGTTCAAGAGCCAGGACCCGACCCGCACGGACGAGATGGCGCACATTGAGCTGATGCACTACATGTCAGCACAGCAGGGGATGGTGCCGCCGGCGTTCCTCTGGTATTACCACTGCGGCTACCAGGACAACTGGAACCGCAAAGAGTGGAATGACCCGACGATGCAGCGGTCCTTCGACGAATACTTCGACGAGGCGCAGCGGAAGGGATGGTGGCAAGGCGTATCGAGGCCCGGGCCGGACACACCGCCGCGAGTCTACTTCGAGATCGGCGGCAACGCCCTGCGGCGAACGCGGGGTGGCCAGAACCAGCTGCTGCCCAACTTCTGGCCGAAGCTGAAGTGCATCGTCACGGTGGACTGGCGAATGCAGACCACCGGCATGTTCTCCGACTACTTCCTGCCGGTGGCGCACCACTACGAGAAGGTCGCCTTCATGTTCCCGACGCCGCACCTGATGAACCTCACGTTCTCGGACAAGGCCGTGGAGCCGCCGGCGGACGTGAAGCCGGAGGTGGACATCGCGTTGATGCTGACCGAGCGGGTGCAGGAGCGGGCCAAGGCGCGCGGGATCGTGGAGACCACGGACAGCAACGGCACCGTGCGGCGGCTCGACGACCTCGTGGACCGGTACACGATCGGCGGCGCCTTCCGCGACGGCGAGAAGATCGCGCGGGAGTGGGTGGCGGACAGCACGGAGGCGGGGAACTTCCCGGCCGGCTTCAGCCTGGATACGCTGCGCGAGAAGGGGTACCAGCGGTTCAGCAACTGGGGCATCGGCGCCATGGCCCACAGCCAGGCCGCCGACATCAAGCAGAACGAGACGCACACGGCGTTCAAGTACCACGTGGAGAACAAGCTCCCCTATCCCACGCTGACGCGGCGGGCGCAGTTCTACTTCGACCACGAGTGGTTCCGGGAGGCCGGCGAGGAGCTGCCGTGTCACAAGGACAACCCGCGGCAGGGCGGCGATTACCCGTTCGTCATGACCAGCGGCCACAACCGCTGGAGCATCCACTCCATGAACATCACCAACCGCGTGCTGCTGGAGACGCACCGCGGGCGGCCGCATATCGTCATCAACAACGACGACGCCGCGCGGCTGGGCATCGAGGACGGCGAGGAGGTGGAGGTGCAGAACGACATGGGCGTCTTCATCGCGCCGGTCAAGATATCTCCCTCGGTGCGGCCCGGTCAGATCGTGTCTTACAACGGCTGGGAGCCTTACCAGTACAAGACCTGGAAGGGCGCCTCGGACCTGGAGACGGGCATGGTGAAGTGGCTGCACTTCGTCGGCGGCTACGGACACCTGCGCTACTGGCCGTTGCAGTGGCAACCCGTCCCGTTTGACCGGGGCATCCGCGTCAGTCTGGCGAAGATCGACTGAATCGCGGGCCGCCTCAGGCGGGTCAGCGGGCGGTGGACACGGCGGCGGCGAGAGGCTGGCCGGACTGGCGGGCCCAGAGGGCGATCTTGCGCCGCAGGTTCTCGGCGTCCTTCGGTGTGCCCCAAACCCCGGGCCGGTCGATGACTACCTCGAGCTCGGTCAGCAGGGTGGCGGCGGCCCAGGCCCGGTAGGGCCGGAAGTCCGGCATGGGGCCGGCCAGTTCCTCGTAGCCCCGGCGCCAGGCCCAGAGCATCGCGTTGCGCATGAAGTTCAGGATCAGGCTCATGGGTCCGGGCGGGACGGGTGCGGTCACAAGCGTGATGTAGGTGCGGGCAAGATCGGCGCGGCGATCGCCGGCGGCCGCGCCACCCCAGTCGATGATGCCGGTCACTTCTTTGCCATCGCTGATCAGGTTCAAGGGATGGTAATCCATGTGGATGAACGCATCGGTAGCGGGGCCCAGAGCAGCCATGTGATCGGCCAGCAGCCGGTAGTCCGGCCCGGCCCGCGATAGCCAGTCGCCGGGGGCGCCGGCGGCCAGCTCCGGTGGGGCCGGGACGGCGTGTATCTGCGCCTGCGCGCGGCCGAAGAGGCGCGACAGGCGCAGGATGGCCCACGGCTGCTTCTCGACCAAGGAGAGGACGGGCCGGCCCGGGCACCAGGACAGCACAGCGGCTGGCATGTCCTGGGAGCGGCCAACGGCCTCGACCCGCGGTGCGGGCAGGTCGTGGCTCTCACAGGCGCGAAGGGCGATCTCCTCGCGGCGGGAGCTCTGCTCGCGGTCCGGCAGGATGTAGATGCGCAGAGAGTGCTGGCGGCCGTCAGGCGTCTCAAACCGCCAGAGCAGGGTGTCCCAGCCTCCCGTGATGCGCTGGGGTTCGGATGTCTCCGGGTATCCGAGGCCGGCGAGAGCGGACCTGGTGTCTATCTGGTCGCCGATGTCGCCGGCATCCACGCGGGACGTCCTTGGTGCCTTGGCTAAAAGAGGCGCAGGTCCTGTCCGACCTCGCCGATAGCGCCGTCCAGTGCGTCCAGCACCTCGTCCACCTCATCCGGCTGGATGATCAGCGGTGGCATGAGCTGGAGGATGTTGCGGTTGAAGCCGGAGAAGACGGCGATGACGCCGCGGGCGGCCAGGGCGCGGCTCAGGCGGGGGCCGCAGTCTGTACTGGCGAAGACGAGGCCAATCATGAGGCCGCGCTGGTTCCAGGACTTGAGGACGGCCGGGTACTTTTCGTGGAGGGCGGCGAAGCCGGCGGCGAACCGCTCGCCCATCGCGCGGACGTGCTCCAGGAAGCCAGGCGCCGTAATGACATCGAGCATGGCCAGGCCGGTCACGCAGCTCAGGTCGGAGCCGCCGGCGCTGGACAGGTGGGCGAAGGCGTCCGGGTCGAAGAAGGACTGCAGGGGTGTGCGGTAGGTGGCGGAAGAGAGGGGGGCGACGGCGGCGCTCATGCCCTTGCCCAGGACCATGATGTCCGGCACCACGCCCCACTCTTCGAAGGCCCAGAGGCGGCCGGTGCGGCCCAGCCCGGCCTGCACCTCATCGAGGATCATGATGATGCCGCGCTCGTCACAGAGCTGGCGGATGCGCGGATGCCAATCGTCGGGCGGGACGGTGAAGCCGGCCGTGGCGGGGATCGTCTCCATGATGACGGCGGCCACATCGTCGTCATCGGCGAGGGCGGCAGCCAGGGCGTCGGCATCGCCGAAGGGTACGCGGCGGAAGCCGGGGGCCAGGGGGCCGTAGCGGTTGCCGAAGTCGTCGGTGGCGGCCAAAGCGAACCCGGTGTGGCCGTGATAGCCCTTCACGGCGGAGATGACGCCGGCGCGGCCGGTGTAGCCGCGGGCGAGCTTGATGGCGAAGTCGATGGCCTCGCCGCCGCTGGCGCCGAAGGTGGTGTACTGGAGGTCGCCGGGCGTTATCTCGGCCAGGCGGGCGGCCAGACGGGCGCGATAGGCGCTGGCCAGCATGTGGTCGCCCATGTCCGTCTCGTCCAGAGCGCGCTTGAGGGCTTCGATGATGACCGGCGGGCGGTGGCCGAGGTTGAACACGCCGCCGGCGGTGCGGCAATCGATCCAGGAGCGCTTGCCTTCCCAGTCCCAGACTCGCACGCCCTCGCGCCGGCCGGGGATGAAGTCCCAGCCCACCAGGCGGTAGGCGGCGACCTTCTGGGGGGATACGTGAGCCGCGAACAGGTCTAGCAGGTCTTCCTGGGATGCGGTATGCACGGGCGCTCCTCGCTCTATGGTGTCGGCGCCGATTATAAGGGATTAGCGCGGCGTTGGCTAACCCACTGTGAGGAGCGGGGTGTTAGGGTTGCGATATGTACTTCGCGGGCTCGGCGTCGAACTTGGTCTTGCAGGCGGTGGCACAGAAGTAGTACGTCTTGCCCCCCCAGATGGAGGCGCCGGCGGCCTTCGCCGCCTCGACGGTCATGCCGCAGACCGGGTCCTTGCCGCTGATCAGCGCCTGCAGGCTCTCGATGTTGATGCTGGACGTAAACATATGGTTCCCTTCTCCGGTTCCGGCGGGATTGCCGATAGCCCTACCGTAAGCGCTGGGGAAGGGCGTGTCAGTCGGGCAGAGGGTGGCTCTCTTGTAGGGCCATGCCCCACCGCCCGCCGCCAGTCGTGGTATGGCCACAGATGGCCACAGATAGCCCCACGCCCTATCCCCGCTCTTGGCCGCGGAGGGCCCTGCCGCCCCCGCGCGGGAGGGTAGCCGCATCTAGGCGGCAGGAGGCTCGTAGACGCAGGAGGGGTCTGTCTCCAGGTAGTCGCCGGTAACGCCGTAGGCGCGGGCGCGGGAGCCGCCGCAGACGTCGCGGAAGTCGCACCGGCCGCACCTGCCCTTCAGGAGGGACGGATCACGGAGCCGGCGGAACAGCGGGGAGTTGCGGTAGATGTCGGCGAACGGCCGTTCCCGGACGTTGCCGGCGGGCAGGGGCAGGAAGCCGGATGGGAAGACATCGCCGACGTGGGAGATGAAGGCGAAGCCCTTGCCGTCGTTGATGCCGAGGGCAGGGCGGTCGAGGCCGTCCTGGAAGCGGTAACCGGCGCCGGCGACCGGCCGCGAGCCCTCACCGGGCTGCTCCGCCTGCTCCGCCCGGGCCCGCTGGATGGCCACGCGGCGGTAGGCCGGGGCAGCCGTACTCTTGATGTCGAACGGCGCCGTGCGCGAGAGGTCGTAGAGCCAGTTGTAGAGGCGCTCGTGGTCCCCCGGTGAAACCATGTCATCCACTTTGCCGCGGCCGGTGGGGACCAGGAAGAAGACGCTCCACTGGACGGCGCCGGACCGGGCGACGATGTCAGGCATCGCTTCCAGAACCGGCAGGTTGTGGCGGGTGACGGTGGTGTTGATCTGGAGCGAGAGGCCGGCCTCGCCGACGTCCCGCATGATGTCGAGCGTGCGCTGGAAAGCGCCCTGGAAGCCGCGGAAGGCGTCGTGAACCTCGGCGGTGGGGCCGTCCAGGCTGATGCCGACGCGGCGCACTCCGGTTTCGCGGACCCGCTTCAGACGTTGGGGTGTGACGAGAGCCGTGGCGGTAGGCGTTAGCGAGGTGCGCAGACCCTTCTGCACGGCGTATGCGAGCAGATCGAACACGTCGCGGCGCATTAGCGGGTCGCCGCCGGTGACCACGAGGATCGGGTCGCCGCCGTCCCGTATCTGTTCGACGACGCGCATCGCCTCTTCGGT
>JBGQEU010000060.1:0-7150 GCA_041496525.1 Dehalococcoidia bacterium | reverse complement strand
GCGGCGAAGCGCTGGTACCCATCGATCTTCCACCCATCTGCCTGTTTAACGAGGGTCAGAGATTCTTCCGAGGCGACCTTGCCCGTGACGCTCTGGACACTCACGTCCGCGGTGTCCCCGTTCGGGAGCGTGCGCACAAAGCGGAAGATCGTCACAGGCACTACGCCGATGAAGCTGGGCATGATCAGCGCCGCTTCGTCACGGGTCATGTGATAGCGAGCGTCCAGACCATTGTCTGTGTAGAAGCTGAGGAAGCCTGCGATGTCCTTGGCGTTATAGCGATCAGTCATCTGGCGGACGGCGGCCTGCACCTCGCCCGGGACGCCGGTTACAACGGGCGTACCCCGGGGCGTGCCGGAATCGCCGCCGCCGCTACATGAGGCGGCGAGTCCGGCTGCGGCCACAACCAGCGCCGCAACAATCAGCACACGAACTTTGCGCAAGGCAAGCATCCCTTTCCAGTGCAATGCATAACCAAAACGGTAGCACGCCCTGGCCCTGGGTGAAATAGAGCTGCGGTCAGGGCGCCGTCCTACCGCCTCATCACGAGACGGCGGGCCGGTCAGCGGGCGCCCGCCCCCGGCCCGCGGCGCCGGGGCAACGGGCGCTGTGCTACGGCGTGCAGATGGTGAGGTAGAAGGGGATGAACGTCAGGATATCCGCGACGTTGATGTGGTTGTCCGCGTTCAGGTCGTAGCGCTTGTTGTAGGGCAGGCCCGGGCCCGTCGTCAGGTATATGGGAACGTAGGCCAGGGTGTCAGCCAACCCCACGTGGTGGTCGTCGTTATTATCCACAGGCCAAGCGCCCACCCCGCACGCCAGGTGGGGGTCGGTGCCCATGAAGTTCTCCGCGGCCGTGGTGAACCCGTCGCAGTCCTCGTCGCCGGGGGGCGTGGGCCACATCGGGAACACGACCACTGAGTCGAACCGCGTGCACGGCTGCCGCACGGTGGTGCTCTGGGTAGCCGTGTTGTTCGCCGTGTTGGGATCGAACTCGTTGGTTGTCACGGTGGCTGTGTTAGTGATGACGCCGATCATAGTGGGCGTGACGACGATGGTGATGGTGACGCTGCCGGCGTTGGCTATGGTGCCCAGCGGGCAAGTGACCGTGCCGGAAGATTGAGAGCAGCTTCCCTGGCTGGTGCTCACGGAGACGAAGGTGACGCTGCCGGGTAGCGTGTCCGTTACCGTGACACCGGTCGCCGGGGCGGGGCCGTTGTTGGTGACGGTCACGGTGTACGTGAGGTTGCCTGCGCCAAGGGAGATGGGGTTGGGCACGCCGGACTTCGTGATGCGCACGTCAGCGGGCGGGTTCAGGAACACCACCATGCTGCCGGCGCTGGCGCCATGCACGCTGCTGCCGGGGTAGCTGCCGCTGATGGTGTGGCTGCCCGTCCCGAAGGCGGTGGGCGTGTAGGTGAGCGAGCAACTGCCGACGCCGCTGCCCGCGGGGGAGAGGTTACAACTGATGCCCGGACTGAAGCTGCCGCTGCCGGAGCTGCCAAACGTCACTGCGCCGCTGGGGCTGGAGGCGGTGCCACCGGCAGCATCCGTCACCGTCGCGGTGCAGGGGGTACCCTGGCTGACGACGTCCGGAGAGTTGCAGACGATGCTGGTGGACGTGACACGCAGGCTGACGGGCACAACCGTGCCGCCGGAGCTGCCGCTGTGCACGCCGCCGCCACCGTAGTTCCCGGTGATGGTGTGGCTGCCGCTACCAAGGCTGGAGGGCGTGTAGGTAACCGAACAGTCACTGGAGCTGGCGCTCGCCGGTGAGAGGGTGCAGGATGCGCCCGGGCTGAACCCACCGCTGCCGGAACTGGAAAAGCTCACGGTCCCAGCGGGACTGGAGGCTCCAGAGCCCGCGGTGTCGTTAACTGTGGCGGTGCAGACGCTTCCCTGGTTCACCACCAAGAGAGAGCCGCAGTTCACGGAGGTGGAGGTGGTGCGCGGCGGTGGAGGCGGAGGCGCCGGCGTGGGACCGGGTGTGGCGGTGGCTGTCGGCGCGGGAGAAGCGGTTGGCACAGGGGTCGGGGTGGGCACGGTTGTGCTGCAAGAGGTCAGGTAGAAGGGGACGAACGTCAGAATATCGGCGAGGTTGATGTGGTTGTCCGCGTTCAGGTCGAAGCGCTTGTTGTAGGGCAGGCCCGGGCCCGTGGTGAGATAGACGGGGACGTAGGCCAGGGTGTCAGCCAGCCCCACGTGGTGGTCGTCGTTGTTATCCACGGGCCAGGCGCTGACGCCGCACGCCACATGGGGGTCGGTGCCCATGAAGTTCTCCGCGGCCGTGGTAAAGCCGTCGCAGTCCTCGTCGCCGGGGGGCGTGGGCCATACCGGGAACACCGTCACGGAGTCAAAGCGGACGCACGGTTGCCGCACCGTAGTGGTCATAGTAGCCGTGTTGTTGGCCGTATTCGGGTCGAATTCGTTGGCCGCGACACTGGCCACGTTGGTGATGACCCCATCCACCGTGGGCGCTACGACGATCGTAATGGTCGCGCTGCCGCCGTTCGCTATGTTGCCCAGTGGGCAAGTGACCGTTCCGGCAGATTGAGAGCAGCTTCCCTGGCTGGTGCTTACAGAGATGAAATTGGCGCTGCCAGGCAGGGTGTCTGTCATCGTCACGCCTGTGGCGGCGCCCGGGCCGTTATTGATCACGGTAACGGTGTAGGTCAGGTTGCTCTGACCAATGGTGATGGGGTTTGGCACGCCGCCCTTGGTGACGCGCACGTCAACCGGCAGCGTCACGGTGAGGACCATGGCGCCGGAGCTGGCGCCGTGGGTGCCACTGCCACCGTAGCTGCCGGTGATGGTGTGGCTGCCAGTACCGAACGCGGTGGGAGTGTAATTCAGAGAGCAACTGCTGGTACCGCTGCCGGAAGGTGTCAGGCTGCAGTTGCCGAAGAGGCTGAACGTGCCGCTGCCGGAGCTGCTAAACGTCACCGTCCCGCCGGGGCTGGAGGGGGTGCCACCGGCGGTGTCGCTGACCGTAACGGTGCACGTGGTGCTCACACCAACGGGCGTCGGTGAATTGCAGACAACTACGGTAGACGTGGTGCGCGGGCTGACGTAGATGACGCCGCTGCCGGAGCTGGCGCCGTGGACGCCGCTGCCGCCGTAGCTGCCGCTGACCGTGCCGCCCCCCAGGGCGGATGGTGTGTACGTTAGAGAGCAGCTGCTGCGATCGCTGCCGGCGGGGGAGAGGGTGCAAGTGGTGCCGGGAGTGAAACTGCCGGCGATGGAACTGGACAGCGTAACAGTACCGGTAGGACTGGAGGCGCCACCGCCCGCCGTGTCAATCACAGTAGCCGTGCAGGCGCTGCCCTGATTGATGAGCAGGGGTGCCGCGCAACTAACGCCCGTAGTGGTGGTGCGACCCGAGGCCGGCCCCGGGGTGGGCGAGGGGGTTGGTACCGGCGTGGGGCTCCCCGAAGGGCTGGGCGATGGTGCCGGACTGGGAGTGGGGGTTGGCGTGAAAGTAGGTGTTGGCGAAGGAGGAGGTGATGGGGAAGGCGACGGAGATGGCGAGGGAGAGGGTGTTGGCGTTGGTGTGGGGCTGGGCGTGGGGGATGGGCTGGGTGAAGGTGATGGTGTAGGCGAGGGCGATGGTGAGGGAGAAGGAGAGGGTGTTGGAGACGGCGTAGGCGTGGGCGAAGGCGTGGGTGTGGGCGAAGGTGTGGGGCTGGCCGTGGGGACAGGCGTGGGCGTGGGGCACGGCTGGTCAACGGCGATCACAGCGTCGCCGGCGCTGCCATTCCCAATGGTGTAGTCTATGCCGCCGTTGTCCTGGAGCTGCGGCGCCGAGTTCGGGTCGCCGGTACCGTAGAAGCTCCTGAGGTTGAGGGTGCTCACGCCGGCCGCTACGGCTTTGATGGTCAGGCGGCTGAGCACGCCGTTTCTGGGGCCAACGGGGAAGCCGTTCAGCTTGAAGAACGAGATGCCGTAGTCGCTCCACGTGCCGGTGGAGGTACCGCTCACCGGCGGCCCATCATCGCCGTTGCCCTTGGTAAAGTCGGAAGGGCCTGAGAGGACGAAGTTCGAATCGTCGCCGATAGTGGCGCCGATGCCCAGGGGATCGTTAAAGCCTTCTTCACCATCCAGAGGCAGATTACCGTTGTCGGCGGGGGTTATCGTTCCGGAGCCATTGATGTCCACGCTACCGGCGATGACCGTGTATCCACCGAGGCCGGCCGGCAGCGCGCCGTTGTCCGCGGCGGTGATGGTCCCGGAGAAATCCTCGTCCAGCTTCCCGTCGATGACGGATACACCGCCGAGGCTGCCGCCGTCGGCGGAGTCGATCACGCCAAAGGGCGCGGCTACGTCGACGCCGCCGCCAACGATGGCATATGAGCTATCGCCATCCTGGTTGCCATCGCCAATCTGGGTGTCCTCATCGTACCGACCGTCGCTGTCATCGTCGTTGCCAAGCTGCACTACGGAGGCGTCATAGTCAACGTCGTAGACCACACCGCCCAGCTTCTGGCCGGAGGGCAGGCCAACCATGACGATATCCACGGCAAAGACGCTGCCGGATGTCACGGATATACAGGTGTCTATGCTGCCGACGACGGTGGCGGTGTTGTTGGGAGAGCTGTTGGGGAGGCCTACCGTGCTGTCCTGGATGTCCGCGTCTATGGCTACGGTGGTGATGGTGCCGGCGGCGGTTGCGTTATTGGAGAGTCCGGGGACAATGATCGTCCAAAGCGCTATCAGAGCAACAACTGCGGTGATGAACACCGCGCCGGTGACGATATGTTTCATCGCCGCGCCCCCTCCCTCAGCACCAGCCGCGGGTAGCCGGACTGGGGTATTGTCCCCCTCAGTTGGATGCCGAACGCTTTGCTGCTTTGTAACACCGTCTTGTAGACCTGTCAATGGCCCGGGAAGCCACGCAGGCCGCGTCTCTAAGAGAAATCGGGAAATGCCTCCGTTCACCTCATGCCCTCAACACGCCGCCCGCAGGGCGCCCGGCCTCCGGCGAACCGCCGGGTCAGGGTACGGCGAGGCCGTATATGGCGCCGCGGCCATGCGCTGCGGCCTGGTCTTGAGCCGCCATCAACAGGAGTTCCAGGCGCCCGTCTCCATTGATGTCGCCAACGGCGGCGCCGGTGCCCAGGGCGTCATTCTCGGCGGCCCCGTATATGACGATGGTATCGTCCAGGTTGGTTAGCAGATCCTTGGCGCCGTTCAGACCCTTCCCCAACAGCGCGTACGTTGCTCCGCCCAGGGACCGCCCCTGGCTATCGCTGAGCGGCGCTCCCAGGACAACGTCACTCCGTCCATCGCCGTCCAGATCCCGAACCAGGATGGCCGTGCCCAGAAGACCGCCGCGCTGCGGTCCGTACACAACCGCGCCGGCCGCTGTCGATGCCAGGTCCAGCGTCCCGCCGAGTGAGCTGGACCCGAAGATAACGTGGGCCTCGCCGGCCTCTGCCCGCTTGTTGTCCGGCCCGTCCGCGCTGCGGGCCACCGCGACGATGTCAGCCAGGCCATCGCCATTGATGTCGCCGCTGGCCACCGTCTCGCCCAGGGCGTCGCCGGCGTCTGCTCCGACGATGGTAAGCGCGGCATCCTTGACGCCGAGCTTGCCTGTGAGGCCGGCGGAGCCCTTGTACACAAACACAGCACCTTCGCTGTCCTTCTGGCCGTCCGGCCCGCCGTAGCCTCTGGCACCGACGATGATGTCCGCGATGCCATCGCCGTCCACATCGCCCGCGGCAACCGCCTGACCGAAGGCCTCCTGCGCCACAGCGCCTGCCAGGGTGAAGTCCTGCTCGTCCCTGGTCACGCTGACCTCGCCATGCAGGTCGCGCCGGCCGAAGACGACGTAGACCTCGCCCACAGTTGTGCGGGGGCCTCCCGGCGGGCTCCCCGGCTTGCGCCCAGCGAAGGGCGCCCCGGCGATCAGGTCGTTGATGTGGTCGCCGTTGACGTCCGCAACAGCGAAGGAGGTGCCCAGGCGCGCGAATCCCTCTGCGGCCTGCAGCATGAAGTCTTGCTCCTTCTTCAGCGTATCCACGGTGCCACCCAGGTCATGGCGGCCGAAGACAACGTAAGCCTCGCCCAGGTCCGTGCGCAGGTTCTCAAGCCCGTTGGAAGCGGGGGCGCCGACGATGACATCGTCGATACCGTCGCCATTGATGTCGCCTGCTGCCACCCCAAAGCCAAGGGTATCGCCCTCCTGCGCGCCCCAGATCGTGAGGCCTGGTGCGTAGGTTGCGAGATCGATCTGTCCGGCCAGCCCCTGTTTGCCGAAGACCACCCATGCCTCGCCTGCATCCTGTCGCGTGGCGTTGGGCCCATCGGCGAACGGCAGGCCGATGAGCAGGTCCGAGATGCCGTCGCCATTGAAGTCACCGGTGGCGATGGACGATATGCCCGTCCGGATGTCCTGCGGCTCCGGAGGCAAGAACGTAACGGCGGGGTTCGCGCTGGCCAGGTCTATGGGCGCTGTGGCGACGGCGGCGGTGTGCGTGACCCCGGGACTGCTCCCGCTGGGCGCAACGGTGGACGAGGCCGGAGGCGTTGTGGCGGAAGGCGAACCGCCGCCGCAGGCCGCCGCGAACAGGCCCGTGACTATGAGGCCCGGCAGGAAGGCGAGCCACCAGCGGCGCACTGACATCTACCCCGGTGACAGCAGCGGGACGAATTGCAGCGTCTGAGCGATCTGGATCGCCGTGGCCTCTACATCCTTGTCCCACTGGTCCAGGTAGCGGTTGGCAACCGTATCATAGGTGTAGCGCGGTACCACGTTCACGTAGTAATCCAGGTCTCCCCTTCTGATCTGGTACGTGAGGATCTTCACCTCCGGAGGCACGCCCTGGTGGTCTGGGCAAAGCACCGCCGGTTGGCCGGAAAAGGTGACCCGGTAAGCCTGATTGCAGTCCTTGGTGTAGTTGAATGGCGTGTCATACGGGTTCAGCACGTAAAGGCTGACATGCGCGATCTCTGTAGCGCCGTGCCGCAGGAAGAAGCCTACGCTGTACCAACGGTCCTCATCCGCGGCCGAAACGTAGCCGTGTCCATCTATCACCCAGTCACCTGGGTAGCAGATCTGGAAGCCCTCCACCGGCCGCTGCAGCACTTGCCAGTCCGGCGGGCAACTGGGATCAGCCGGCGGATGGAACTCCGGGCCGGTAGCATCAGCCGG
>JBGQEU010000059.1:0-7159 GCA_041496525.1 Dehalococcoidia bacterium | reverse complement strand
TGGAGCAAAGCCTCGGCATCTTCTGGGAGCCGCAGCTTCAGCATTCCATCCTCTCCTACGACTGGATGGTTACGGCGTTGAATGCTCTCTACCTGTACGGGCACTTGCCGGTCATCGGGGCCCTGGCTGTCTGGCTCTACTTCTGGCACCGGCCCCAGTACCTGCTGATGCGCAACGCCTTCCTGATCTCCGGCGCCATCGCCCTTGTCATCTTCGTCAACTTCCCCACAGCGCCGCCGCGGCTGCTGCCCAGCGAGTTGGGGTTCGGGTTCGTGGACACGATATTCAGGGAGTACAAGGCCAGCCGGCCGGACACGCCCTCGTTCTTCGTCAATGAGTATGCCGCCATGCCCAGCATGCATATCGGCTGGAACCTGCTGGCGGGGATCGCCATCTGGCTGGCCAGCCGCAACATCTTCATACGGGCGTTCGCCGTCCTCATGCCTTTGGCCATGGTCTCAGACATTATCCTCACGGCGAACCACTACATCCTGGACGCCGCCGCCGGCTTGGGCGTCATGTTGATCGGTCTGGGGATCGCCGTCGCTGCCCGCATCCTCGTCGTGCGCATCTTCTCCCCGGACGGCAAGCTGGCGCGAGAGAAGGGTTGGGTGGGCTGGCTCTACTGGTTGTGCGGCGTGCCCAGCACGGCGGAACAGCAGCCGGCGTTGTCCGGCCAGGCGGCTTGATCTGCCAGCAAAACCGGTAACGCCAGCGGGAACCCGGAGCGGCGCCGATGCAGATTAAGAACCTTCTCCAGGCTGTCCCCCGGATTCTTTTCACCAACGCCCCCCTGGACGCCCAGCTCATCGTTACCCGCCGCTGCAACCTGAGCTGCGGCTATTGCTCGGAGTACGACAGCACGTCTGAACCGGTGCCCGCGGCCGACCTCAAGCGCCGCATTGATGTCCTGCACCGCCTCGGGTCCGCCAACATCACCCTGCTCGGCGGGGAGCCGCTGATGCACCCGGAGATCGCGGAGATCGTGGCCTATGCCGGGCGCAGGTCCAACACCAGCGTCGTCACCAACGGGTTCCTCCTCCGCAACGGCGTCATCGAGGGGCTGAACGAGGCCGGCCTGAACAACCTCACGGTCAGCATCGACACCCTGCACGCCGATCCGGCGCGCTACATCCAGAAGTCGCTGCGCTCCCTGCGCACCCGCCTGGAACGCCTGCAGCGCCTGGCCCGCTTCGACGTGCACGTCACCGCCGTCCTCTGTGAGTCCTCCAGGGACGATTTCCGGCAGCTAGTGCGGGAGGTGCAGGGTTACGGTTTCCGCATGTCCATCAACCTGATTCACAACGCCAAGGGTTATGTCACCGTCGGCGGCCAACCATATCTCGACCTGTACGAGGACTTCTACGCGGAGGGACAGCCGTTCACATACCTGGACTACGAGTACGGCAAGAAGCTGCTCCAGGGCGAGCGCCCGGAATGGAAATGCCGCGCCGGTGCCCGCTACCTGTACGTGGACGAGTTCGGGAAGGTCCAGCTCTGTGCTTCGCAGCTCGGCCGCCTGGCCAAGCCTATCGAGGAGTACACGAGCGCCGATCTGAGGGAGCAGTCCCGGGCCCGCAAGGGCTGCGAGGAGGGGTGCTCCGTGGGCTGTGCCTTCCGCTGCTCCCTGGTCGATAACGACAAGCCGGCCTTCGTGAAAGCGGTGCTCCGTGGCTACCGGCGAGGGACCATATTCGATAACAGCAAGCGCCGCCGCGTTCCGGTCCTCTCCCCCGAGCCCGCGCTTAGCGACGACTAGCCGGCTAGTCCGCCCAGACCGCTCCCTCGATGTGCCTCAGGGAGAGCAAACGCCCGTCCGGCGTCAGGTCCAGGGCGATCACATCGATGCGTCGCTGCTCCGGCAGGCCTTCCCGGGCCTGGCCGTAGGCCTCCGCCATCTGTACCAGGCGGCGCTTCTTGGCGGAGGTCAGCGACTCGGCCGCTGTCCCCATGCGCGATCCCTGCCGGCAGCGCACCTCTACAAAGGCCAGCAACCCTTCGGTCTCCGCGATAATGTCGATTTCGCCCTCGCGGGTCCGGAAGTTGCGCTCGCGGATGCGGTAGCCCTTGGCCTGCAGATGTTGCGCGGCCAGGCGTTCGCCCAGTTCGCCCAGCGCCCGGCGGCGATCTGTTGCTGCGGACCTGGGAACTCTGGCCCTGGCGCGCTGCGACTTCGGCAAGCTCAGTCTCCGCTGACTGTCCACCGGTCCTTCGACAAGCTCAGGACGAACGGGTTCTGGGGCGCTCCTCACTTCTCACTCTGCCTCTCACTCCTCGCTAGTACGCGCCCTGGCGCTCAAAGACGCGGCGCGGGTTATCGACCGTCATCGCCCGGATGTGCTCCTCGCTGACGCCCGCCTCCCGGAGCGCCGGGATGACCACATCGGTGATGAAATTGAAGTGCCAGTTGGGGAGAACCTGCTTTAGCAACTCGGCCGGCGCCCAGTCGAAGTAGCAGGCCACATCGTGCGAGAGCACCATCTTGCCCGCGTACCCCATCTCGCACAGCTTAGCTATGATGGCGACGCGCTTCGCCGTGGGCAGGAACTGGTCCAGGCCGAAGCGATCCATGCCGATGTAGCTGCCCCGGTCGCACAGCTTGCGCAGGTAGTCCAGGTCCTCGGAGTCGCCGCTGTGCCCAATGATCACCCGGCTCAGGTCCACGCCCTCGCTCTCGAAGACGTCCTGCTGCTTCAGCCCCACCTGGCTGGCCGCATGCGTGTGGGTGGAGATGGGCACGCCCGTTGCCCGGTGGGCCTGGGCGGAGGCGCGCAGTATTCGTTCGACATCAGGCGTCACACCGGGCTCGTCGGTGGCGCACTTGATGATGCCCGCCTTGACGCCGCTGTCCATGATCCCTTCCGTGATGTCACGTACGAACAGCTCGGCTATGTGGCCGATGGGCCGCTGCCCCAGCGCCCGGAAGTAATGCGGCACCTCCCAGTAGATGCCGGTGGCCACGATAACCTGCATCCCCGTCTGCGCCACGACCTCCTTAACGAACGCCATGTCCCGCCAGTCGCCCGGCGTCAGGTCCACGAGCGTGTTCACGCCGCGCGCCTGCACGTCCTTGATCTTCTGGACCGCCCGCCCGATCTCGACCTCGCGGTCCGCCACCGGGAAGTTCTCCTTGACGTTGGGAGACTGCATGAGGATGTGCTCGTGCATGAGGGTGAAGCCCAGATGCGCGGTGTCCAGCGGGCCAGAGACGGACTCGATGGTGGGCACGGGTGGCTCCTTCTTCGCGCTTATGGCCGTGAGTTGGCGCTAATTATACGGCAGCCAGCCCGCCGACCATCTCCTTGACGGGCGAAAATGACCGCCGGTGCAGGAGGCTGGGGCCGAGGCGGCGCAGCGCCACGAAGTGCCCCGGCGTGGCGTAGCCCTTATTGGTGATGAACCCGTACCCCGGATAGCAATTGTCCTCCTCATCCATCAGCCGGTCCCGCGCCACCTTGGCGATGATCGAGGCGCAGGCGATGGACAGCGAGATGCCGTCCCCGTGGATGATGGGCGTCTGCCCCAGGCGGCAGGCCGGCAAGCGGAAGGCGTCGATCAGCAGATGTTGCGGGCGCAGGGGAAGGTCGCCGATGGCGGCCAGCATCGCCTGCCGGGAGGCCTCGGCGATGCCGATGCGGTCGATCACAGGGACGGGGACGAACGCCACGCCCGCCGCCAGCGCCCGCGCCCAGATGTACCCCGCCAGCTCTTCCCTCGCATCAGGCGTCAGCTCCTTGCTGTCGCGGACACGAGTGAGCCAGCGGAAACGGGCGCCCGGAGGGAGGATGACAGCGCCGGCGGCGACAGGCCCTGCCAGCGGCCCCCGGCCCACCTCATCCACCCCGGCCACCAGCCTGATCTCCCGCCGCCACAGGGAGCGTTCATACGCAAAGGTCGGCGCCTCTCCCATGGCTTTTGGCCCATCCTAGTGAGACGGGACACGTCTGTCAATACAGATAATCCTCTTATCATTTGACACTGCCGCCTGGCACAACTAACGTGAGTTGCGAACTTCTTGCCCGCCGTGCGGGCGTTAGACCGGGAGGAGAGCATGCCTATCGTGCGCATTGAGATGTGGACCGGCCGTACCGAGGCCCAGAAGCGGGAGCTGGCTCGGGTTGTCACGGATGCGATGGTCAACATCGCCCACACCACCGCCGAGGCGACCATCATCATTTTCGAGGACATAGACAGGGAGAATTGGGCACAGTCCGGAGCTCTTGCTTCGGAAGCGGAATGAAGCGATATGTAACTGAACCTCGTTGACTCCCGTCCCTGTTACTGGGGAACAGGCGAACGGCCTAGATATGCTATAATAATGCAGTCAAACGGGTAGGCCACAAGCCTACCCATAACGCGTCTTAGGGGAATGCGAATCTAATGTACGGCAGATGGTTGCGCAACAGCTTTATCTACCTCCTGATCCTCGTGGCCATAGTGGCCATCGTCTTCACCGTATTCTCCAGCGGGGGCAGCGGTAAGGTACAGCAAGACCTCAAGCAGTTCGTAGCGGAAGCCAAGGCCGGCAACGTCGACACCGTCCAAGTTGACGGCACCACCGTCGAATACAAGCTCAAGGGCCAGGACGTAGGCTACAAGACCGAACTGGAGCCAGGCGATACCGTCACCGCCGTCCTGCAGCGCGATTCGATCCCGATCTCCGAACAACCGAAGATCGAAATCAAGTCGACCAGCGGGCTCTCGAAAATCATACCAATCGTCCTCCAGTTCCTGCCTGTGCTCTTCATCGTCGCCATCCTGTTCTTCTTCCTGAGGCAGGCGCAGGGATCCAATAACCAGGCGATGAACTTCGGGAAGAGCCGCGCCCGCATGTTCAGCGGCAGCCGGCCCAGCGTCACATTCCTGGATGTGGCCGGCGTGGAAGAGGCCAAGGAGGAGCTCAAGGAAGTCGTGGAGTTCCTCAAGTACCCGGAAAAGTTCGCCGCGCTGGGCGCCCGCATCCCCAAGGGGGTCCTCCTCGTTGGCCCGCCGGGCACCGGCAAGACGCTGCTGGCGAAGGCGGTGGCCGGTGAGGCCGGTGTGCCCTTCTTCTCCATCAGCGGCTCGGAGTTCGTGGAGATGTTCGTCGGCGTCGGGGCCTCCCGCGTGCGCGACCTGTTTGACCAGGCCAAGCGCAATTCGCCCTGCATCGTCTTCATCGATGAGATCGACGCCGTGGGGCGCCACCGCGGCGCCGGCCTCGGCGGCAGCCACGACGAGCGCGAGCAGACGCTGAACCAGATCCTGGTGGAGATGGACGGCTTCGATACCAATACCAACGTCATCGTCGTCGCGGCTACGAACCGCCCGGACATCCTGGACCCGGCCCTCCTGCGGCCCGGCCGCTTCGACCGCAAGGTCGTCCTCGACAGCCCGGACATCAAGGGCCGCAAGGCCATCCTGGAAGTGCACAGCAAGGGCAAGCCGCTGGACACGGACGTCAAACTGGAGACGCTGGCCAAGCAAACGCCCGGCTTCTCCGGCGCCGACCTCGCCAACCTCATCAACGAGGGCGCCATCCTGGCCGCCCGCCGCGGCAAGAAGAAGATCGGCATGCCGGAGCTGGACGAGGCCGTAGACCGCGTGATCGCCGGGCCAGAGCGGCGCAGCCGCGTTATCAGCAAGAAGGAACGCGAGATCATCGCCTACCATGAGGCGGGGCACGCGCTGGTCGGCTACGTGCTGCCCAACGCCGACCCGCCTTACAAGATCAGCATCGTTTCCCGCGGCATGGCGGGCGGCTTCACGCGCTTTTTGCCAGAAGAGGACCGCCACCTTTACTCCCGCTCGCAGTTCCAGGACATGCTGGCGGCGATGCTGGGCGGCCTGGTCGCCGAAGAGATGGTGTTCGGAGAGTCCACTACCGGCCCGCAGGACGACCTGCAGCGCACGACCCAACTGGCCCGCCAGATGGTCACTCAGTGGGGGATGAGCGAGCGGCTGGGCCCGCGCACCTTCGGCCGTAAGGAAGAGCTGGTCTTCCTGGGCCGCGAGATCTCCGAGACCCGCAACTACAGCGAGAAAGTGGCCGAGGAGATCGACGAAGAGGTGCGACAGATCATCGACAAGGCCTATCATACGGCCAAACGCCTCCTCACCGAGAGCCGCGATAAGCTGGACTCCATCGTCACCATCCTCCTGGAGGAAGAGACGATCGAAGGCGAAGCCCTAGCCCGCGTCCTGTCCGGGGTCAGCCCACCGCCGGAGCCCCAGCCGGAAGAGGGCAAGCCGGCCGCGCCCAAGGAGACCGGCGAGCCACAGAAGCCCGTGACCTCGCCCAAGCCCGGTCTGGCCTGGGAGGCCCCCTCCCGCCTGCATCCGGACACGCTGTAGCCCGCCGCGACGGCTGGACACAACCGTCCTTCGACATTAGAATCGAATCTTGGGCCTTGTGACACCGTGCCTGCGGGCGCGAAGGCGATCCCCAAGGAGGAACCCATTTACGCGATAGTCCGCGCAGGCGGAAGGCAATACCGAGTCGAGCCGGAACAGCAGCTCGACGTCGACCGCATCCAGGCGGAGGCCGGCTCCACCGTTGACCTCGATGTCCTGATGATCGGCGGCAACGGCGAAGTGCGCGTCGGCACGCCGACGGTACCGGGTGCGCGCGTCGTGGCCGAGGTTCTGGAGCACGGCCGCGACGCCAAGATTCTGGTCTTCAAGTACAAGAACAAGACCCGCTACCGCCGTCGCCACGGCCACCGTCAGGACTTCACGCGCCTGACCATCCGCCAGATCATCGCCGGGCCGGGCGAGCTCGCGGTGGAGACTGAGGCCCCGGCCAAACCGGCCAGGCGGCACGCGGTGCCGAAGGCCGCCGTCGAGGCCGAGGCCCCGGCTAAACCGGCCGGGCGGCGCCCCGGGCCGAAGGCGGCGGTGGAGGCTGAGGCGCCGGCCAAACCGGCCAAGCGGCGCGCCCAACCGAAGGCGAAGGCCAGCGCGGAACCTCTCGAGGCCGCGGCAGCCGAGGCGCCAACAGAGGCGAAGCCCCGGCGACCGCGCGCGCCAAAGGCAACGGCAGCCGCACCGGAGGCGACCGCGGAGGCGAAGCCGGCCGGCCGCGCCCGCCGGCAGCCGGCGGTGGAAGGCGAGCAGAAGCCACGCCGGCGCCCGGCCGCCGTGAGCGAACCGGAAGCGGCGGCGGCCGCGGAGCTAACGG
>JBGQEU010000058.1:0-7177 GCA_041496525.1 Dehalococcoidia bacterium | reverse complement strand
GCACGTGGGGGCCGGTGACAAAACCCGTCTGTCCCATGTAGCCGATGAGCTGGCCCTGCGTGACGGACTGTCCGGCCGTCACCGCGATGCTCTGCATGTGGTTGTAGCTGCTGAAGACGCCGGCGCCGTGGTCGATTATCACCGAATTGCCGTACAAGAAGAGCCCTTCAGCCAGCGCCACCACGCCCGTTGCGGCCGCGTAGATGGGCGTTCCCTCGAAGTTGGCGATGTCGGTGCCCGTGTGCGGCGAGTAGGGACCGCCGTTGATCGAGCGCTGCAGGCCGAAGGCGTCTGAGAACGTGCCCTGCGCGGGCAGGATCCATGTACCGGACCAGTAGCGCTGCGGCGTGAAGCCCGACAGCACCTGCTCCACCCGTGCGCGCTCTTGATTAACGCGATCGGCGTCCTGGAGGAGATCAGCCGCCCCCGGCGGTACCTCGATCGATTCGAACTGGAATCCGCCCTCGGTCACCGTCAGGGTCCCGGCGGCGATGGCGCCGCCCGCCGCGTCGACCTCTATGGGGTAACCACCGGCCTGGAACCAGGTGGGCAGGCCGATAAGGGCGTACCAGTGGTCGCCGGACGGGAGCATCGTGTAGGGCTGCCCGGCGAAGGAGACTGCCGGATCGCTGACGCCGCCCGGCGGGCTCAGCAGCCGCACGACGAGGAAGCCGCCCTGCCGCGGCTGGCTGGAGGAGAGATCGATGATCGCGGGCGCGGGTGTAGGCGGCGGGCTGGGCGAGGACGTGGGCGCCGGCGTTGGAGTCGGCGGCGGTGAAGGCGCTGGTGAAGGCGTGGGCCGGGCGGTGGGGCTGGCCGTGGGGGACGAGCCCTGGCCGCCGCCGCAGGCAGCCGCAGCCAGCGCCAGCAGGCAAATCGAGGCGAGCAGCCAACGCATACGAGACAATGTTAACCCCGGCCTGGGACCAGACGCGATCTCGGGGGCGGGCTGTCGACGGATGTGTCAGCAGCCTGGGGGCGGAAGGCGCCAATCCGTATCGGAGGACGGGATTAGCGGTGTTATAATCGGGCAAACCCGCACAGGAGGTCGCTTCGTTATGCCGGAACCCCTGACATTTCACGTCTGCGATACCGAGCGCGGCTGGGTGGGCCTGCTGCTTTCACCGCACGGCCTGCGGGCCACGACGCTGCCCCGCGCCTCCCGTGACGAGGCGTTGCGCGAGGTAATGGAGATGGGTGCGACGGCGCCGGCCTCCGACGCCGATCTGGCGGACCTGCCGGAGCGCGTCCGGGCCGTCGCCTGCGGCCGCTTCGCCAACCTGGCGGTGCACATCGATTGGACGGGCATCTCGCCGTTCCGGCGGGCCGTGCTGGAGGAGGCGATGCGCATCCCGGCCGGGCAGACGCGCAGCTACGGCTGGCTGGCGGAACGAGTGGGCCGGCCGCGGGCGGCGCGGGCCGTGGGCCGGGTGATGGCGACGAACCCCTTACCGCTGGTGGTGCCGTGTCATCGGGTTATCGGCAGCGACGGCGGCCTGCACGGGTACGGCGGTGGGCTGCACATGAAGGAGACGCTGCTGCGGGCTGAGGGTGCGATCTAGGGCCGGGATCAGGCGCGGCCGAACTTCATCCAGACGGTGCCCGGGGCGCTGATCGTGGGCGGGCCTTCAGGGTAGATCACCCAGACGAAATCCACCCGACCGCCGGACTCCTCGATGGGCCCGGCGGCGACGCCCCCGTCCCAGCCGTCGAGGACGACCTTCTGTGTGGGGCCGTAGGGTTGGACGCCCCACTGGCTCCAGTCGTCCGGGGTAATGTCGGCGACATCCCAGGCGCCGCTAGACGAGCCGAACGTCCAGGTCCCGTCGCCGGACAGCTCCAGCCGGGTCGTGATGACGGTACTGAGGTCTCCGCCGCCGCCCTGGTCGTAAAAGGCGCGGGCGGAGAGGACGCGCCAGGCCGTCGTCTCAACCGGAGCGGACGCGGGCGGTATGTCGGGCGGGAACGTGGGGAAGCCGGCGTAGGGGTCCGAGTCTTGGGTTGGCGCCGGCGTGGGCTGCTTCTGGGCGGGTACAGGCGTGGACTCCCGCGGCGGCAGCGGCTGGGACGGTGGCCGCGCGGCCTCCGGTGGGGGCGTCCGCGTCGCCTGTCCGCCCGGCTGGCCGGAGGCCGGGCCGCTATCGTCGCCACCACAGGCGGCGAAGGCCAGCGGCACGAGCAGCAGAAGCGCGGCAATCTTGGCGATGTGCATCGGAACCCCAGGGTAGGTCGGAGTCTGTTTTCGTTAAGAGAGATGCGTGCGGGAGAAGAGTGTTACGGGGGAGGGGGGCTCACCATGCCCCAGGGCCCGACGATGTCGCCGAGGCGCTGGGCCAGCTCCGGGCAGTAGCGGGCGCGCGGCAGCTCCATCTCGACTTCGGCGCCGTCCTGCTGCCGGATCGATAGCCGTACGGGGTCCTCGCCCTCGTAGTCGTGGAGCGCGCCGAGCAGCGCCCGCAGACGCTCCTCGTCGCTGCCGGGGTCGTCTGTCTCTTCCAGCACGATCCGGAGTCGGGCGTCGCCGGGTCCACCGCTGCGCGCCGGCGGCGTTTCCAGGCGGGCGTCCGGCTCGTTGCCATTCGCTCTGCCGTTGCCGTTGCTGTTCCTCCGGCCGCGACCGCCGTACCCGTTGCCGTTACCGGCGGGCGGGACTAGGAGCGACGCCGCGTCGATCGGCTCATCGCCGTAGAGGACCGCTTTCTGCACCGCCACCTGCAGGCGTTCGTCGCGGGCCTTGACCCGCACGCTGGCCACCACCAGGTTGCCGGTCTGCCACATCTCGCGGGTCAGCTCGTATGTCTCCGGCCAGACCGTCACCTCTATCGCCCCCGTCAGGTCCTCCAGCTCGGCCGCCAGGAAGGCCCGGCCGTCCCGGGTGCTCAACGTGCGCGTGCTGGTGATGATGCCGCCGATGATGAGGTCTCTCCCGGCCAGCTCGGCGTTCAGCTCCACGATGCCGCAACTGAGCAGCGATCGCAGCGCCTCGGCGGCGCGGGCGAACGGGTGCTCCGAGAGGTAAATGCCCAGCAGCTCCTTCTCCCAGTTCAGCTTTTGCTGCTGCGAGGCCGCCGGCGCCGCTTCCAGCTGCGGCCCCTGCAGGGCCGGCTGCTGGTCGGCCGACATCAGGTCGAACAGCGAAGCCTGGCCGGACTCCCGCTGCTTCTGTACGCGCTGGCCGTAAGCGATGAGCCGGTCCAGGCCGGCCAGGAGCGCCGCCCGCTCGGCCAGGGTGTCGAAGGCGCCGGCCTTCACCAGGCTTTCCAGCGCCCGCTTGTTGAGGTCGCGCACGTTTACTCGCTCGAAGAACTCGTCGATCGAAGCGAACGTGTCGCCGGCGGAGCGGGCCTCGATGATCCCCTGGGCGATGCCCTCGCCCACGTTCTTGACGCGCGCCAGCCCGAAGCGGATGGCGCTGCGGGCGTCGGCGGCGGGGCCCGGGGCCTCCAGCGCGAAGTTCACGGCGCTGCGGTTCACGTCCGGCGGCAACACGGGGATGCCCAACCGCACGCACTCGGCGAAGGCCTCGGCCACGCGCTGCTGTGTGCCCGCCATCATCATGACAGCGGTCATGTACTCCTCGGTGTAGTTGGCCTTCAGGTACGCGGTCTGGTAGGCGATGGTGCCGTAGGAGACGGCGTGGGCCTTGTTGAAGGCGTAGCCGGCGAACGGCTCGATCAGGTTGTATATCTCTTGCGCCTGGCCGTTCGTGTAGCCCTTGGCGACAGCACCCTCGATAAACCGGTTCTCTTCCGCCTTCATGATGGACCGCACCTTCTTGCCCATCGCCTTGCGCATGACGTCCGCCTGGCCGAGGGAGTAGCCGGCGAACTGCTGGGCGATGAGGAGGACCTGGTCCTGGTAGACGATGACGCCATAGGTCTCGTCCAGTACGTCCGCCAGGTCCTGGTGCGGATAGCGGATCTTCTCCAGCCCGTGCTTGGCCCGGATGTACGTCGGGATGTGCTGCATGGGGCCCGGCCGGTAGAGGGCGACCATCGCCGCCAGGTCTTTGATCGATGTCGGTCGCAGCTCCTGGACGTAGCGCCGCATTCCGGCCGATTCCAGCTGGAAGACACCGAACGTCTCGCCCCGGGCCAGTGTCTCGTAGGTGTTGGCGTCGCCCTCCGGCAGCCGCGCCGGGTCAACGTCTTCACCTCGCACCTGCTTGATCACCTGGCAGGCCGTACCGAGGATGGTCAGGTTGGTGAGGCCCAGGAAGTCCATCTTCAGCAGCCCCAACTCGGCCACGTCCCACATTCCGAACTGGGTCGTCGGCAGGGCGTTGGGGTCGCCGGATGACGAACGCTGGAGCGGCAGGAAGTTGACCAGCGGTTCCGGGGCGATAACGACGCCGGCGGCATGCGTGCTGGCGTGACGCGCCACACCTTCGAGTTGCCGTGCCGTGTCGATGAGCCTGGCGATCTGCGGGTCCGCTGCGTATACCTGGCTCAGCTCCGGCCCTTCTTCCAGCGCCCGCTCGATCGTCATCGTGCCGAACGAGGCCGGCATTACCGGCACCAGACGGGCCACCCGGTCTACGTCGGCATATGTCATGCCCAGCGCCCGGCCGACGTCCCGGATCGAGGCCTTAGCTCCCAGCGTCCCGAAGGTGATGATCTGGGCCACGCGGTCGTGTCCGTACTTCTCGGCAGCGTAGCGGATCATCTCATCGCGGCGGTCCTCGGCGAAGTCCAGGTCCACGTCTGGCATCTCCCGGCGCTCCACGTTCAGGAAGCGCTCGAACACCAGACGGTGCTCCAGGGGGTCGATGTCCGTGACCCCGAGACAGTAGAGGATGACGGAGGCGGCCGCCGAGCCGCGCACCGCCATCAGGATCCCCTTCTGGCGGGCGTACGAGGCGAAGTCGTGCACGACCAGGATGTAGTCGGCGAAGCCGGTCTGCCGGACGACATCGAGCTCGTAATCGAGGCGGCGAACGGCTTCGGCCGGCGCTTCCGGATAGCGGCGGGCCAGTCCTTCCCGGCCGAGACGCGCCAGGTGCTCCTCCGGCGTGACGCCCGGCGGCACGTCCGCCGTGGGCAGCCGCAGCCGGCCTCCACCTATCGCGGACTGGCTCAAGTCGCACATCTCGGCTATCCGCCAGGTGTTCTCGATCGCCTCCGGGTGATCCGGGAACAGCTGCCGCATCTCGTCATCGGATTTCAGGTAGTAGCAGCCGAACTCGCCCGCCATCTTGAAGCGGTTCTCTTCCTGGACCGTGCTGTTGGTGCCGATGCAGAGGAGGATGTCCTGGTAAGTGGCGTCGTCGCGTTTCACGTAGTGCACGTCATTGGTGGCGACGAGGGGGAGCCCGGTTTCTGCGGCCAGCCGCAGGAGCCCCTTGGTCAGGGATTCGTGCTCCGCGATGCCGTGCTCCTGCACCTCGATGTAGAAGTCGCCGAACAGGTCCTTGTAGTAGCGGGCCGCTTTCGCCGCCTCTTCGAAGCGATTGTCAGTCAGGTAGCGGGAGACCTCGCTGGTGGCGCAACCGGAGAGGGCGATGATGCCTTCGTGGTGTTCCTCCAGCAGTTCTTTGTCCATGCGCGGCTTGTAGTAATACCCCTCCAGGTGGGCCTTGGTGGCTAGGGTCATCAGGTTGCGGTAGCCGGCGTCGTTCCGGGCCAGCAGCGTCATGTGGTACGGGTGCTTGTCCCGCGGCTCGCGCGAGTGCCGGGCGCCCTGCGCCACGTACGCCTCGATGCCGATGATGGGCTTGATGCCGCGCGCCCGGGCTTCTTTGTAGAACTGGATGGCGCCGTAGAGCACGCCGTGGTCCGTCAGGCCGATGGCCTCCTGGCCCAGCTCTCTGGCCCGGTCCATAAGCTCCGGGATGCGGGACAGGCCGTCCAGAAGCGAGTACTCCGTGTGGACGTGGAGATGCGTGAACATGGGCTAGAGGTATGGAGGAAGAAGGAAGACGGGGTCTGGCAGGGGAGGTGTTTTCTGTTTTGTGTCTCGTGTCACGCACGAAGCGCTCAAGCGCGTAAACCTTTGCCTGAATGACGTTGGCTTGGACGGCCCCATTATAGGCAGAGTGGCGGTTGGGCGGGCAGCGCCCTTATGTTAATCTGCGGCTGGATTTTGTGGAAGGCGGCCCGTGCGATTCATTGCGGGCAAAGGCTGCGGCGGGCCGGGAGATCCCGGGCCCGCCGCTGTGCCCAAAGGGGGGTGCGCAAGTCTATAGAGGTCCTCGACCTCCGTCGGGTTATCTAGCTGAAGTTGGGAACGATCTCCTCGCTGAACATACCGACTAGTCAGTTTGTATCACGGTCGATGAGAGGTGTCAAGCGGTGGTTGAACGCGCCTTCGTTACGGCCCCAGAGGCGAGCGCCGCGTACATGCAGCAGACGGCCGGCGCCACCGCGCCTCGTTACGCTGCCGCCGGTACCGCCGACAGGAACTGGACCATGGCCTCCGCCGACTCCTGTGGCTTTTCCCAGAAGAAGCAATGGCCGACGCCAGGGATGACCCGGAGCTGCGACCCCGCGATGCGCTCATGCAGGATGCGGGCGTTCTGGACGGGGCTCAGCAGGTCCCGATCACCATGGATGATCAGGGTTGGCGCCTTGATCTCGGGCAGCCGGTCGTAGCTGTCGAACGACATGCCCTCGATCGTCTGGCGGATCAGCGTCTGCGGAGGCGTCGGCTGGTCCAGGAAGATGCGCAGCATCTCCTCCAGGAACCCCCGCTCGCGCCCTATGAACTCCGTGGTAACAGCCGCCGGCCACGTCTTGCGTACTTGGTCCTCGGCGGATAGCCCCGGCTGCGGCGCCAAGAGCATCGCCACCTCGCCCGATGGGTTCACACCCCGCGATCGGCCCGGGCCGGTGCAGCCTAACACAAGCCCGAGAATGCTCTCCGGATGGTTCAACGCCAGCTCCTGGGCGATGGCCCCGCCCATCGATATCCCGAACACGTGAGCCTTGCTGATCCCCAGCTCCTGCAGTAATCCGGCTGCGTCGTCGGCCATCTGGCGGCGGCTGTACCCCGTCGCGGGCTTGTCCGTCAGGCCTGTCCCCCGGTTGGAGAAGCGGACCGTCGTGAAGTGGGGGCGCAGCCGATCCAGGAAGGGCTCGCCCCAGGAGGAGGCCTGGCCGCTGTAGCCTATGATCATGAGCAGGGGCGGGCCGTTTCCCTCCACGTGGTACTCGATGCTGATATCGCCGGCTTTCGCGAT
>JBGQEU010000057.1:0-7190 GCA_041496525.1 Dehalococcoidia bacterium | reverse complement strand
TCTACGGCCTTCACGGGGTCGGAAACGCGGACAATGCGCTCGGCGTCGTGGCCGTGGTAGGCGAAGTCCCAGGTGTCCAGGCCGACGAGGGGGACGTCGTGGATGAGGGCGAAGGCGATCTCACTGAGGGTGCCGTACGAGCCGTCGATGGCGATCACGGCCTCGCCGCTGAGGACGACGAGGGCGTTGCGGGCGAAGCCGAGGCCGGTGAAGATGGGGAATTCGACATAATCGTTAGGCGGCGTCTCGCGGGCGTCGTGCCCGGGCATGATGCCGATGGTGTGGCCGCCGGCGGCGCGCGCGCCGCGGCAGGCCGCCTCCATGACGCCGCCGCGGCCGCCGCAGACGAGAGTGACGCCGCGAATGGCGAGTTCGTGGCCGACGGTCTCGGCGACGGCCAGGACTTCGGGGGGGCAGGCTTCGCCGCCGATGACGGAGATGATCATCGGCAGTTAATGATAGCAGCCGGTGGCGGGTGAGGGCAGGGGCAGCCGCGCTACGGCGTCGCCAGGGACCAGGCGTAAGATGCGGGCTCGGCCGTATCCTCGGTGGCCCCGGAGATGACGATCGTGGCCGGGCCGCCCAGTTCGACGTCGGCGTGGTTGTGGGTATCGAGTCCGACGCGCCGGACTGTCGGCTGGTCTCCGTCCGGGATGACTTGCACGATGAACTGCTGGGCAAGCGGCCCCTGCACCTGCCGGAAGCCCTCGACCTGCCAGCCGGCGTCGCTATCGGCCGTATCGCGGAAGCCGATCTCCGGGATCTCGATGTCGTCGACTGCGAAGCCGGTAAGGTCGGTGGAATCGTCGTTCACCAACTCGAAGCGGAGCAGGACCTTCTGGCCCGCGAACGGCGTCAGGTCCATCTGTTCGTCCACCCAGCCGCCGCTCTGGCCCGTGTAGCCGGGCCCGTAGGCGCTCTGCACGGGGTCGTAGTCTGAGGTACGGCTCCCGCGAAGCGCCGTCCAACTGCGGCCGCCGTCGGTGGAAGCGGCCACGTAACCGTAGTCCCAGCCGAGCTCCGTGTCCCACCAGGCGGAGAAGCGCAGCGTGGCGCTGGCGACGCCCGTGAGGTCGAACTCACGGGTGAGACGGCTGTCGATGGCGTCGCCGCGGCCGGACCACCAGAACGCGCCGTCATGCTGGGGAACGCCGTTGGACACCGTCGCCGATCCATCGAAGCTGAACGTGGCGCGGTCGCCGGGCGGATCGACGTGAAAGTAGTCCGCGGCGAACTGTGCCACCGTCCCGCTGCCGTTGCCGGCCAGGTTGATCCGCGTCACGTCGGTCACCCTGGCGTCGATGCCTGGATGGGAGTACGGACCTTCGTCGGCGTCCAGGTAGTTGGCGATCACCCAATCGGCGAAGACATCGCGGAAGGTGGCGCCGAACGGCTGCAGATAGGCATCGACCCCGGCAATGCCGTCCGCCGGCTCCTGGAGCAGCCGCGAGGCGTTCTGGAAGCCGCCGAAGCGCTGCAGCAGGTAGCTAAAGAACAGTTCGGAGGCAGCGTAATGGATGCGCGGGTTGTCGACCGGCCAGAGGTTGAGCTGCGTGTCCGGCGCCTGCAGGAACAACCCCAGCCAGTCAGAGCCGCCACCGACGGCTTCCGCCGCGACCTGAGACAGGCCCTCGCTGACCCAGGTGTCTTCGTCCGGGTCGGCGTTCCAGTGGACCAGGTGCTGCAACTCGTGGGCGACGAGAGCGTTGTAGCGGGGCCCCGGACTGCCGAGGGCGCTGGCGGCTAGGTACAGCATCTCCCGCTCATTGGTGTAGGGCACGGCGGCGAGGCTGTACTCGTCGCCGGCGCTGAAATAACCGTAGGCCCCGCGCAGGTTGGCGTGAAGTATCGTGATGCGCGGGTCGGAGTCGACGCCGGGCGTCCATTCCGAGCCGAAGTCCGCGTGAACGGTGGGGTAGACGATGGACTCGAAGTCCTGGGCGACACTCTGGAGTGCGGAGTCCGACGCCGAGACGCCGTCTTCCACAAAGAAGTAGGCGTGATCACTGATGTAGCGGACGGTGGCGCTGATCTGAACGAGCTTGGGCGTATTTAGATCGACGAGCGTGAAGGTCTCGCGGTCCCCGGTCTGATACGAATACGGGGTCTGACGGGCCAGACGAGGCGCGTCCGGCGGGAGGCCGCGGAACCGGCGGGCGAGGTCGATGAGGTCGCGTCCGGGTGGCTGCGAACCGGCCTCGGGAGTGGTGGTGGGTTCGACCGTCTGAGTGACCACCGGGGGTGAGGTAGTGGCCGATGGCGAAGGTGACTGGGCCCCGTTGCCGCCGTTGCAGGAAGCGACGGTTAGCGCTAGAAACAAGAGGAGGGCGATAGCGGTTGCCGCCATCGCCCTCCCCGTATCCACACCCTATATTATACGGAATCTACATCTACTGCGCGCGTGGATGGGCCCGCTCGTACACCTCGCGTACATGATCGCTGGTCAGATGAGTGTAGACCTGCGTGGTGGAGATGTTGGCATGGCCGAGCATCTCCTGGACGTTCCTCAGCGGCATACCGCCCCGCAGCATATGGGTGGCGAAGGAGTGGCGAAGGGTGTGCGGAGTGATGTCCGGGCTGAGGTTGGCGGCCTTGGCGTAGCCCTTGAGGATGAGCCAGAAGCCCTGCCGGGTCAAACGCTCGCCGCGGCGGTTGACGAAGAGCGCGTCCTCGTCCTTGTTGTGGACAAGGAGAGGGCGGCCGTCTTCCAGGTAGCCCACAAGTGCTTCGAGCGCCTGGTCATGGATTGGGATGGTGCGTTCCTTGGCGCCCTTGCCCAGGCAGCGGACCCAAGGGCTGCGCGGGTCAAGGTTGAGGTTGGACATGTCCAGGGAGACGAGCTCCGTGACGCGCATGCCGGTGGCGTAGATAAGTTCCAGCATGGCGCGGTCGCGTTTGGCCTCCGGCGTGGCGCGGCGGGCCGGCTGTTCCAGAAGCTCGTCGACTTCATTAGGGCTGATGGCCTTGGGGAGACTCTTGCCGACACGCGGGGATGTCAGCCCCTCAGTGGGGTTGACGGCCACGGTCCCTTCGGCGCTGAGGAAGGCGAAGAAGGAGCGGACGGCGGCTACCTTGCGGGCGACCGAGGTCTCCGCGTAGCCGCGCTGCTTGAGGTCCAGGATGAAGTCCTGGATGGCTGTGCGGTCCAGGGATTGCCAGCCGCTGGATCCCCGTCTGATCCCAATGAAGTCGGCGAGCTGCTGGAGATCGTTTCGGTAAGCGGCGACAGTGTTGGCGGAGGTGCCTTTCTCAACTGCCAGGAAAGCCAGGAAGTCATTCAAGGACTTACGCATAGAAGGCGGAGCCTCCGGCTTGCTGAGCCGCTCTGGGGAACTGATTGCCATATTCTATTTTCACCTCCTTTCAGAAGTCCAGCGGGCCGCAGGACAAATTTTGCCTAATTTGTTGATAAACATAAGACCACCGGCGGCGAAATGACTTCAGTCTTATGCCTCATGCAAGATAACGCTTTACAGCGTCCACAGTTAACGGATTCCGTGCCAGTTTCAACATCCTTTAACTAGGCTGTAATGACGGAAGCCGGCGCTTATGTTCTGACGGTGCAGTTCGCCGGGCCCGTTATGTCTGATCGGGAGAGGAACGGGGAACGGGGAACAGGGCGTCACAAAGCAGGTGACGCGGGGGAGCGGTCAAGAACCGGACTTCTCCGGCCAGGCGCCCCTGCCGAGCAAGGGGACGAAGCGGCAGGGACCGAGGTTGTGCCGCTGCGCGCCCTCCGGCGTCTTCACGATGCGCACCAGCTCTTGCAGGTCTCTGCTGCCGACGGGAATGACCAGACGGCCGCCCACGGCGAGCTGGTGCAGGAGGGGCAAGGGGATGTCCGGCGCGGCGGCTGTAACGATGATCCCGTCGTACGGGGCGGACGGCGGCCAGCCGATGACATCATCCGCGACGTGCACCTCGACGTTGGTGTAGCCGAGCGCGCGCAGCCTTTGGGCGGCGGCCCCGGCCAGCGGCGCGATGCGCTCCACCGTGACCACGTGACGGGCGAGAAGCGAGAGGAGGGCTGCCTGGTAGCCGGAGCCCGTGCCGATCTCCAGCACCTTTTCGCTGCCGGTGAGCATGAGCGCCTCCGTCATCAGAGCGACGATGAGGGGCTGGGATATCGTCTGGCCGTAACCGATGGGCAGCGGCCGGTTCTCGTAGGCGTAGGCGCGGACGTCCTCCGGGGCGAATTCCTCGCGGGGGACGCGGCGGATGGCGTCCAAGACTCGCGCGTCCTTGATCTCGGCGGCCAGTTCGGCCAGGAGCTTGTCCCTGGCCCGCGACAGGGGTTCGGTGGAAGTGGACATTTCAGCTCCCGGTTCGAGTATAGCAGCACCGCCTCCTAGCGCTCAGGGGCGGCCTCTTGTATATATGAGTTGTCAGGAGGCTGCGCATGAAACTGGACCTGGCCAAACTTCCGGTGGGCGAGATGATCGTCGGCTTCTTGCTGGCGGTGCTGGCGGTGACGTTTGTGGCAGCGTTTCAGATCACGGACAGCGGCGGCAAGGAGCAGGCGACCGCGTCTCCGACGCCGGGGACGAGTCCGACGATGGGGCCGACGTCGACGCCGGGAGCGTCGCCGGGCGGGCCGGTCTCCGTGACGATGACGGACAACAAGTTCCAGCCGGACAGCCTGACGGTGAAGGCCGGCGCCACTTTGACGTTCGATATCAAGAACACCGGAGTGGCGACGCACAACCTGCACATCGCCGGGGATGGCAACAAGTTTAACGACAGCTTCTGCAGCTCAGGCGGCAAAGAGCCATGCTCAGACCCCAACATCGTGGGCCCCGGCCAGACTGCCAAGCTGGCCTGGACGGCGCTGGCGGCCCCGGGCGCCGTGGACTTCCGCTGCGATTTCCACTTTGCGCAGGGGATGACCGGGACGATTACGGTCCAGTAGGGGTTGGCAGAGGCATCGCCCCCGGGGCGTGCCCGCCTGGTCGCGCCGGCACCGCGGGGCAGCCAGGACGAACGGGCTCTATAGCCCCGCCAGCACCTTCTCCGCCACCGAGCGGGTGAACCCCGGCGTGGCCGCGATCTCGTCCACCGTCGCCTCGCGCACGGCCTTCAGGGAGCCGAACTTCCGCAGGAGTGCCTTCTTGCGCTTGGGTCCGACGCCCGGTATGGCGTCCAGCGCCGACTGCATCCCGGCCTTCTTCCGCACGTCGCGGTGGTAGGTAATGGCGAAGCGGTGCGCCTCGTCGCGGACGCGCTGCACCAGGTAGAGCGCCTGCGAGGTGCGGTCCAGGACTATCGGCTCCGACACGTCCTTGACGTACAGCTCCTCGAAGCGCTTGGCGAGCCCGGTCAGGGGGATGTGGCCGACGCCCAGGTTGCGCATGGCGTCGTGGGCGGCCGAGACCTGCCCCTTGCCGCCGTCGACGATGACCAGGTCGGGCAGGGCGCCGAAGGACTCGTCGTACTCGGCCGACGGTTCCGCGGCGCGGAGGGCGGCAGCGTCCGGTCGTCCGGAAGGACATCGCGGGAGGGGCGGTTCGAGAACCGCCCGGTCGGTCCGTTCGAGAGCCGCCCCTACGCTGGCGTCCTCCCATTCCCCGCCGGGCGGCCCCAGGGTCGCCCCTGCCGCACTCCGGAAGCGCCAGAAGCGGCGGCGCAGGACCTCCTGCATCATGGCGAAGTCGTTGGCGCCCGCGACGCCCTTGATGCGGAACCGCCGGTACTCTGACCGCCTGGCAGCGCCGTCCATGAAGACGACCATGGAGCCGACGGCGGACGTGCCCTGGATGTTGGAGATGTCGTAGCACTCGATGCGGCGGGGGAGCGCGGGCAGGTTCAGCTCGTCCTGCAGCTGCTGGAGGGCCTCCTGCTTCTTACCGCTATCGGCCAGCCAGCGGGCGCGGGCCTGCTGCAGGGACTCGCGGGCGTTGTCGATAGCGCGCTGAACGAGCGTCTTCTTCTCGCCGCGCTCCGGCACCAGCACCTGCACGCGGCCGGATGCCCGGCCGTTCGGGCGCGGGCCGCGGCGCTGGCTGAGCCACTCCTCGATCAGGCCGGCGTCCTCGACGGCGACGGGCAGCAGCACCCGGGCCGGCACGTAAGCGGCTGATGCGTAGAACTGCTCCAGGAAGCTGCGCAGTACCTCGGCGTCGGTCTCGCCGGCGGCGCCGTCTAGCTGGAAGGTGTCGCGGCCGATGACGCTGCCTTTGCGCACGAAGAAGACCTGCACGTACGCCTCCTGCTCCTCGCGCCAGAGGCCGAAGACATCGGTGTCCGTGCGGTCGCGTACCTCCATCACCTGCCGCTCGGTGGTGCGCTCGATGGCGTGGAGCTGGTCGCGCAGGCGGGCCGCGCGCTCGTACTCCAGGGCCTCGGAGGCGGCCTCCATCTCGCGCCGCAGGTCGCGGGCGATCTCGTCGGTGCGGCCCTCCAGGAACATGATCGTCTGCCCGATGACGGTGTCGTAGTCATCCTTGGTGCAAAGGGAGGCGCAGGGGCCGATGCAGCGGTGGATGAAGTACTCCAGGCAGGGCCGTGGGTCGTCACCGGTGATCGTCTTGGTGCAGGATCGCCAGGGGAAGAGCTTCTTCACCAGGTCCAGGCTGCGGCGGACGGAGCCGGCGGAGGCGAAAGGGCCAAAGTAGCGGGCGCCGTCGTCCAGGACGCGCCGCGTGATCTCGACGCGCGGCCACTGCTCCTTGAGATCGATCTTGAGGTAGGGGTAGTGCTTGTCGTCCTTGAGGCGGACGTTGAAGAACGGCTGGTGCCGCTTGACCAGCGTTGCCTCCAGCAGCAGCGCCTCCTGGGCGGAGCCCGTCAGGATGAAATCGATCTCCGCGATCTGCTCGACGAGGCGGCGGGCTTTCGGCTCGAAGCTGTGCGTGGCGCCGAAGTAGGAGCGTACGCGGTTGCGCAGCGAGGCCGCCTTGCCCACGTAAACGATCTCACCCTTCGCGTCCTTGAAGAGGTAGACACCGGGCCGGGCGGGCAGCGCCTTCAGCCTGTCTTCGAACCTCTTACGGGGAGTGGGCGTCATCGCACGTATATTCTAGCGGGTCGGCGAAGTAGGCAGGTTCCGGGGACCGGAGGGCAGCGGCCGAGTTAACTACTGACATCTTTGCGTTCACCGTTCTTGATGAGGGGAGTATCCTATCCCTGATATGGATGCGATCGGCCTTTTCCACCCCGCCGTGCGGGCCTGGTTCCAGCGGCGCTTCCGGGCG
>JBGQEU010000056.1:0-7201 GCA_041496525.1 Dehalococcoidia bacterium | reverse complement strand
GGCGCAGATGATGAAGCACATCCCCGGCCTGCTGGACCGCTGGCGCGACGAATACGAGCCGGAAGTGCGGGCCATCAACGACGAGACGCTGAACGGCGACTACAGCAAGCTGAGCGACCGCGACCTTTCCGCCTTGTTCGAGAAGCTCGTGGACAAGCGCGAGCGCGAGGGGCTGCTCCATTTCCTGGCCGTCTTCCCCGCCATGGGAGCGGTGCTCGGTTACGAAGAGGTGTACACACATCTCTTCGGGCCGCCGCAGGCCGGCGAGCACCTGCAACTGCTGCAGGGGTTCCCCAACAAGAGCGTAGAGACAGGGGTGGCCCTGTGGCACCTGGCCCAGGAAGCCCGCCAGCGGCCGCAGGTGCTGGAGATCCTGCGCCGGGCCTCGCCCGCCGAAGCCGACTCGGCGCTGGGCACGAGCGACGAGGGGCGTGTCTTCCGGGACGCCGTGCAGGAGTACCGGTCGAAGTACGGCTGGCGGGCGGCGGAACTGGACATGGCGGAGCCCACCTGGGCCGAGCAACCGACCCCCATCTACCGGCTGGTGCGTGAGTACGCGGCGCGCGACGACTACAACCCCGAAGAGGAGTTCAAGTCCCTGGTGGCGGCGCGCCAGGCGCGCGAGAAACTGCTCCTGGACAAGCTCGCCGGCGACGCGCGCGAGATGTTCCGGCAGATGCTGGCCGGCGCCCAGCAATACCTCCCGATCCAGGAGGACCACAACTTCTGGATCGACCAGCAGGGCGTGTGCGTGCAGCGCGTGCCCGCCCTGGAGGCCGGCCGCCGCCTGGCCGCGGCGGGCTGCATCGCCGAAGCCAGCGACGTCTTCCTGCTGCGGTACGAGGAGATGCAGGACGCGCTGCGCGACGGCAACGGCGACCTGAAGCCGGTGGTGGCCGAGCGCCGGCGCGAGCGCGAACACTTCCGCCACGTGGCGCCGCCCGCAGCCATCGGGACGCTGCCGCCGCCCGAGGTGATGGAGATGGACAATCCGATGCTGACCAAGTTCTTCGGCGCGCCGCCGGCCCAGCACCCGGACCCGCGCATCATCAACGGCAACGCCGCCTCGGCCGGCCAGATCACCGGCACGGCGCGCGTCATCCTCTCGCTTGATGACGCCGAGCGGCTGCGGCGGGGAGATATCCTGGTCTGCCCCGCCACGATGCCACCGTGGACCCCGCTCTTCGCCATCGCCTCCGCCGTCGTCACAGACCACGGCGGCATCCTATCGCACACCGCCATCGTCGCCCGCGAGTACCAGATCCCGGCGGTAGTGGGGACGAAGGTGGGGACATCGCTCATCAAGGACGGTCAGCGCATCACAGTGGACGGCGCCGCAGGCACCGTGAAGCTGGAGTCCTAGCCGCCGGGCCTCGAAGTCGCGGCGGCGATCGCATGACCGGCAGGGCCGGGCAGGCCACGGAGCAGCGGGGAGCAGCCCCCAGCTACCCGCTGCTCTTGCTTACTGTCTGCCTGGGCGGCGTGCTGGCGCCGCTCAACTCGACGATGCTGGCCGTGGCCCTGCCGGAGCTGCGGCGGCAGTTCGGCGTGGGGCACGCAGAGATCGCCTGGCTGGTCTCCGCCTATCTCATCGCCATGGCGGTCGCCCAGCCCCTCGGCGGGCGGCTAGGCGACCAGCTGGGCCGGACGCCCGTCTTCCGAGCAGGCCTTCTCCTCTTCCTGGCGCTATCAGTGGCGGCAGCGGCGGCCCCCAGCTTCCCGCTGCTCATCGTGCTGAGAACGGGCCAGGCGCTGGTCGGCGCCGCCGTCATCCCTAACGGCATGGCGATGCTGAGAGAATCGGTGCCGGTCGAGCGTCTGGGGCGTTCCAGCGGCATCACCGGCTCGGCAGTGTCGATCGCCGCCGCCGTGGGTCCGCTGCTGGGCGCCGGGCTCCTGGCCGTCGGATCGTGGCGGTTGCTGTTTCTGATGAACATCCCGCTGGTGGCGGCGGGGCTGATCAGCCTGACCCTGCTGAACTACGCCGGCCGGCGGCTTCGCCTGCGTCTGTCCCTGGACTGGCCGGGGGC
The DNA here is from genome assembly GCA_041496525.1 of Dehalococcoidia bacterium. Lineage (GTDB taxonomy): Bacteria > Chloroflexota > Dehalococcoidia > SM23-28-2 > RBG-16-64-32 > JBGQEU01. The sequence goes on along the minus strand of JBGQEU010000056.1, from coordinate 5,171 downwards.
CATCGCGTTTGCGGCCGTGCTGGTAGCCGTCACTGTTCTCTTGAACAGCCTGCGCGGGCCGCAGAGCCAGGGCGTCCTCATCGCCGCGGTGGTAGCTTTCCCCCTCTTGCTCATGCTGTTCGTGCACAGGCAGTTCGCCGCCAGCAACCCCATCGCGGAGTGGCGGCTGTTTCGCATCCGCTCCTACGCCGCGGCCACCTTCTACATCCTGCTCAGCAACCTCGTCATGTACACGACGATCCTGGCCATCCCCTTCTTCGTGGAAGAGGTGCAGGGTAAGAGCAGCCTGGTGACCGGCATCCTCCTGGGCGCCATCTCGATCCCGGTGGCCGCCATGTCGCCGGTGGGCGGCCGGATTTCCGACGCCGTGGGCCGGCGGCCGCCGGTGGTGGCCGGGAGCGTTCTCGTGGCCGTAGCCGCAGCGGTCTTGCTGACCGGGCTAAGCCGCGGGTCGTCGCCCCTATTCCTGGCCCCGCTGCTGGGACTGATGGGCCTCGGGATGGGGCTGAGCGTGGGGCCGAGCAGCGCCGCGGCCATCGAGTCCGCGCCCCGGGACCTGGCGGGCGCGGCGGCGGGCACAAACTCCATGATGCGCTACATCGGCAGCATCATCGGCGCCGGAATCCTGGGAGCGGTCCTGAACAAGGACGCCGGCGCGCCCGGGCTGGGGTTGTTCCAGCTCATCTTCGCCGTGCTGCTGGCGATGTCGCTCCTGGCCTTCGCCTCGTCCTTCTTCGTGCACCGGTTTGCTTCGGAGGCCCACCGCCCGGCCCGCACGCCGGGAATGCCGGCGGAACTGGCTGCCGAAGGTGCCGAGGCCCAACTCTAGCTGTGGTTCCGACGAACGTTGTTTACAGCTAACCCACCGGCCGCCGTCGGCGCCGCGGGTGACCGGGCGCCGCCCGCATGCTAAACTAGCGCCTGCTTACCCTACCGTAAACGCCTGTCCACCGCACGAAGATGAAGGAGGTCGCCCGGATGAGAGAAGCCGTACTCGTTGACATGGTAAGGACGCCTTTCGGCAGGGCGGCGCAGCGCAGCGTCTTCCGCGATGTCACGCACGTGGAGCTGGTGGTGCCGCTACTGAAGACCGTGCTGGAACGGAACCACGTAGGCGCCGAAGAGGTGGACGAGCTGCTCATGGGGTCAGTGGGAATCGCCGGCATGCTGACGCGCTCCCGCCACTACATCTTCGAGGCCGGCCTGCCCTTCAGCATCTCGGCGACCGACATGAACAAGCAGTGTGGCTCCTCACTGCAGGCGGCGACGTTGGGCGCCTTCGCTGTGATGGGCGGCATGTCGGACATCGTGCTGGCAGGCGGCGTCGAGACGATGGACCGCTTCCAGCCGATTACGCCCGGCGACGAGCGCAACCTGGGTCAGATCCAGACGGCGGAGGTGATGGCGCGCGAGTTCCTGCCCAGCGAGTGGCCGGGCGAGAAGAAGCCGGCGTGGAACAAGCGCTGGTATCAGGTGACGGAGCCCTGGATAATGGACATGGGCGCCACGGCGGAGAAGCTGGCCCGCGAGCGGGGCATCTCCCGCGAGGACGCCGACCGCTTCTCCCTGGAGAGCCACCGCAAGGCGATCAGGGCCCAGAAAGAGGGCCTGCTGGCGCACGAGATCCAGCCCGTCACCATCGAATACTCGGACGGGTCGAGCGTCACGATCGAGCACGACCAGAACCCGCGCGAGGACACGACGCTGGAGAAGCTCGGGCAACTGAAGCCTTCATACCGGCCGGACGGGTTGGTGACGGCCGGAAACGCCTGCCCCCGCACGGACGGCGCCACGATGGCCCTCATCATGGACAAGCAGACAGCGAAGGAGAAGGGGCTGAAGCCGCTGGCCACGATCCGGCACGCGGCGACGGTCGGCGTGGACCCGACGATCATGGGCATTGGGCCCGCGCCGGCGACCCAGAAGCTGCTGCGGCGGACAGGGATGAGCATGGACGACTTCGGGGTCATCGAGATCAACGAGGCGTTCGCCTGCCAGGTGCTGGCGGTAGGCCGCGAGCTGGACTGGGACTGGGAAAGGGTGAACCCCAACGGCGGGGCCGTAGCGATCGGACACCCGCTGGGGGCGACCGGAGCGCGGCTAATCGGGACGATAGCCTACGAGATGAACCGGCGGGACGCCGAGTGGGGGCTGGTGACCCTGTGCATGGGCGCGGGCATGGGGATGTCCGTCGCGCTGCAGCGGGAACACTACGACTGGTAGCGCCGCAAGGCGCTTCAGAGTGACCCGGCGCGGCATGTAGTCGATGCAGACGCCGGTCGGAGAGCGGCGCTAACCGCCGGCCGCCGGGGCGCCCACGCCCGCCGGAGTGACGCCCTGCAGGTAGGCGCGGACAATGAGCCGACTGCTGTACTCACCGCCAAACACGGGGTCTCCCGTTTTCGTGAAGCTGCCATCGCAGGTGATGATCGTCAGGGCGTCCTTGTCAGTGCTCTGCATCACCTTGACGGAGTTCGGGTCAGCGGGGTCGACGTCGAACACGGAGTCAACCATGTAGCGGAGCTCCGTACCATCGGTGGCGCGCAGCCTGACGACATCTCCCTTCTGGATGCTGGCGAGGTTATAGAAGACGGCGGCGCCAAACCAGGTGACATGGCCGGCGAACACGGCGTTACTGCCGGTGCCGGGCCTGGCCGAGAAGTTGTACCAGACGACTACGCTGGCGGCGTCAGGCCCCGTGGGCACCTCGGGGACGAAGTTCGCGTCGAGCCCGTAGCTGGCCACGGGCGCATTGACGCCGAGCTTATCGATAACGAAGCTGTAGGGCTGATCCCCCAAAGGGGGCGCCGGAGGGGGGGTAGGTGTGGCAGGGATAAGCGGCGAAGCGGTAGGCAGGTGGAGGTTCTGCGTATTGACATCGACGAGAGGGGCCTGCGGCCGGGACTCGCCGCTATCAGTGAGAATGAAGACACCAGCCGCCAGAAGGGCCGCACCGCCCAGGAAACTTAAAGCCCCCAGCGCCAGCATCAGTCGCCGCCACGGGCCGGAACTTCTCACCATATCACCGCCATCCCTCATCTAACACCAAAGGCAGGCCTCGAAATTCCCTCTCCAACATCCCCGCCAGTGTAGACGGATAATCGACACCGCCGTTACTGTAGGTACCAACACTATTATATACAACGCAGCAGGGAGCCCAAATGGACTCTTCGCAATCCCGATTAGACGGAATCACAGACGTGCCAGGGCTGCGCGCCGGCCACTGGACAGACCGGCAATCGGCAACCGGCTGTACCGTGGTCCTGTGCCCGGAGGGCGCCGTGGCCTCAGCAGACGTGCGGGGCGGCGCGCCGGGGACCCGGGAGACGGATCTGCTGCGGCCGGGGAGCCTGGTGCAGCGTGTGCACGCCATCCTGCTGACGGGCGGCAGTGCCTACGGCCTGGACGCGGCCACCGGGGTGATGCGCTGGCTGGAGGAGCGCGGGCACGGCTTCCCGGTGCTGAAGGGCGTCGTGCCCCTGGTTCCGGCGGCCGTGTTGTTCGACCTCTCGATAGGGAGCGCTCACGTGAGGCCAGATATGAAATCAGGGTATTCGGCCTGTGAGGCGGCAGCGGACGGCCCTGTCGCCCAGGGCACCGTGGGCGCCGGGACAGGCGCCACCGTGGGGAAGGCGTTGGGCATGGAGCGGGCCGTTAAAGGCGGCATCGGCACGGCCGCGGAGACGACCGCCTCGGGCATCACGATCGCGGCGCTGATCGCCGTAAACAGCTTCGGCGAAGTCGTGGAGCCGGACAGCGGGCAGGTCGTGGCCGGGCCGCGCGGCGAGGCGCCGGGGACCTTCGCCAGCACCCTGGAGGCGCTGCGCGAGCATCCGCCCCTGTCGCCGTTCTCCGGCGACGCCGTGGCGGGGGCGCTGAACAGCGCGATCGGCGTGGTGGCGACGGACGCCGTGCTGACGAAGGAGCAGGCGTACCGCCTGGCGGTCATCGCGCAGACGGGGCTGGCGCGCGCCATCCGGCCGGCGCACACGCCCGTCGATGGAGACTCCATCTTCGCGCTGGCGACCTGCCGGAATGAAGCGCCGACGGACACGCTACAGCTGGGTGCGCTCGCCGCCCGCGCCGTCGAACGGGCCATCGTGCGCGCCGTACGGGAGGCCACCGGCCTCGCCGGGGTGCCTTCGGCGCGCGAATGGACCGGCTAGCCGCCGCGCCGCCGGCCGCCAGTAAGACTCCAGCCAAGCGCTGACCCCAGCACGGATGTCATTTACCAAACCTTTACTCTTGTAGCATGTAACTTCACCGCAATATTCACCCCTCTGCCGCAGACTGACATCAAAGGGAGAATATGCCGGGAGGGAGCCATGGTCTGGTTTGGGAACCGACTCCGCAGGCTCGGCAGGGCCAAGCACACGGGAGAAGAGGCCGGCGCCGCGCCTCATCGCCTGCCGGACGATCCGGGCCCGCCGCTGGTCATGCTATTGCCGGACGCCGTAGGCACGGCGTCGTACCAATGGCTGGCGTTCCCCGATGCGGGGGCGGCGACGGCGTTCATGGACGGCCGGTTCCGGGGGCAGCACGAGGAAGGGATAATCGCCTTCTGGGCGCTGACCCGGGACCCCGATCTCGACGGCCACCGCGCGATCGCGGAGCCTTTGCTGATTATCCGGGACGCCAAGGGTCCGGGAGTCGTGTATCCGTTCTCGTTCACGGACTCCGAATCCGCCTACGCCTTCATTCGCCAGGAGATGGAGCACCACGAGTTGGGGCTGCAACAGGTGGCGCTGTACTGGGCCGCGATCGTGCGGATGAGCGCCGGCCCCCAGGGCAGATATTCCGTCTTGCCGGCCGCACCGCCAACCAGCCGCGCGGCGGCGCCAGCGGCCGCCCCACAGGCGCCACAGAATCAGGAGCAGCATCCGCCGCTCCTGGAGGCCTGGCAGTCCGGCCAGCGACCTCCATTTGGGGGCCCAACCCGCATCGTGCGGCAGAACGGCAAGTCGCACCCCGGCGACACCGGCGCGAAGGCGGCGCAGGAACGGCCGATCGGGGACGCGGCCAGGATCGACCCGCGGAACGGCCGGCCGGTGGAGGGCGCCGATATCGAGGAAGACATCATGGAGGCGATCGAGGAAGCCATCCGGATCGTGCGCTCCGAGCGGAAGAAGCGCCGTCCCAGGCCGGGGCGGCCGGAAGAGACCGGGCCCGCG
>JBGQEU010000055.1:0-7224 GCA_041496525.1 Dehalococcoidia bacterium | reverse complement strand
CCTGTAGTGCTCCTCGGCCTTGTCTAGGTCGCCGCGGTCGGCGTAGACGTTGCCCAGGTTGCCGAGCCCCTGGGCCTGGTCCAGGCGGTCGCCGATCTCGTCATCGATGTGGAGGGCATTCCTGAGGTGCTCTTCGGCCCTATCCAGGTCGCCGCGGCGCGCGTAGACGCTACCCAGGTTGCCGAGGTCCTGGGCCTGGCCCAGTCTGTTACCGATCTCCTCACTAATGGCCAGGGCCTTCTTGTGGTGCTCTTCGGCCTTGTCCAGGTCGCCGCGGTTGGCGTAGACCAGGCCCAGGCCGCTGAGGGCGGCGGCCTGGGTAAACTTGTCGCGGGCGCGCCGGCTTAGGGCGACAGCCTCGAAGAAATCACTTTCTGCGATCGCGAATCGAGACTGTTTCAGATGTGTGATGCCAAGCAGGTTCAATCCCCACCTGTGCAGAGGGTGGTCTTTGACCATTATCGCAAGGGTGATGGCCTCCTTGCATTCGGCTTCTGCGTCTTGTGAGCGGCCGGTTTCGTCCAGGCTGTCGGCAATCAGTAGGCGCAGGAGTGGATGCCCGTGCGGCGTCAGCTGGTCCCGGTCGCATCTTCGGAGGAAGCGCAGCGCCTCGCCATGGCGTGATTGCTCGCGGAGGGCGAGGGCTCGTTCAAGATTCTCGAGAGCATTGCCCTTTAGGCGCCGGCGCAGCGTCAAGACCCCTTTGACGGCGGCCTCGCCGAGTTTCAGCGCGAGCCTGAAGAGGTCATCGCGAAATTCCGGAGGAATCTGGTCGAGGAGAGATGGCTGCATTTCTAAACCGCGATCTCCACCACCGTGACGCCGTCTCCCCCCTGACGGGGCTCGGCGGAGGCGTGGGAGCGCACGAGGGCGTGGCGCTTCAGCATGTCGCGGACGGCGCGGCGCAGCGTGCCGGTGCCCTTGCCGTGGATGATCCGCAGCTCGCTAACGCCGCTGCGGGCCGCGTCGTCCAGCCGCTGGTCGATGAGCAGGAGGGCCTCGTCCACGCTGAGGCCGCGCAGGTCCATCTCCGGCGAGACACGGGACACGGGACTTGCAGCACGGTAGTCTCCCGTGTCCCGCGTCTCTTGAGCCGTGTCTCGTTCTTCCACGCGCTCGATCTGCTTGACGTTGATGCGGGCGCGCAGGGAACCCAGCTTCACGTCGAGGTCGCCTTCGGCATTCGGCTGGGAGAGCGCCTCGCCGGGTGTGGGCACGTCCAGCAGGTAGATGCGGTCGCCGGACTGGATGGGCGGCAGAGGGCCGCGCCGGGGCTTGCGCTGGCGGCGCTGCACCTTCTTCACGGCCTCCTCCACATGCGCCACTTGTTCCTGCGCCGCCTCCACGGCCGTCGCCCGCTCGAAGACAGTCAGCCGTTCGGCCCGCTGGATCTCGCGCACCGCCTCGCGCAGGCGGGCGCGGGCCTGCTGCAGCTCGGACTCCATCTCCTCGCGTGTCCGCTCGATCAGGCGGTCGCGGTTGGCCTCCAGCGACTGTAGCTCCTTCGTGACCTGCGCTCGGGCGCGCTCGGTCTCGCGGGCGGCCGTCTGCTGGGCGGCGCTGGCGGTCTGCGCCGCCTCGCGCTCGCGATAGAGGTCGCCGATCAGCGACTCCACAGCCAGGCGGTCGGGGTCGATGCCGGAGCGGGCCTCACTCAGGATCTCCTGGGGCATGCCCAACCGCTCGGCGATGGCCAGGGCGTTGGACTGCCCCGGCAGGCCGATCTGCAGCCGATAGGTGGGCGCGAGTGTGCCCGGATCGAACTCCACGGAGGCGTTGGTGGTGCCGGGCGTGACGTGAGCGAAGGCCTTGAGCTCGCCGTGGTGTGTCGTCGCCACGGTCAGGCAGCCGATTTCCAGGAGGCGGGAGAGGATGGCCTTGGCCAGCGCCGCACCCTCGATGGGGTCCGTGCCGGCGGCCAGCTCGTCCAGCAGCACCAGCGAGCGATCGGTGGCGCTGCCAAGGATGGAGATGATGTTGCCGACGTGTGAACTGAAGGTGGAGAGCGACTGCTCGATAGACTGCTCGTCACCGATGTCGGCATAGACCGCATCGAAGATGGGTAGGCACGAGTCGCCGTCAGCAGGGATGGGCAGGCCGGCCTGCGCCATGAGCGCCAGCAACCCGACGGTCTTCAACGCGACCGTCTTGCCGCCGGTGTTGGGGCCGGTGATGAGGAGGACGGTGAAGGGCTGCGTCTCGGAATCCAGAGGTTGAAGGTTGGACGTTGGCGCCCCTTCTCCCAGCCACACCGTAGTGGGCACCACGTTCCCCCCAATTAACGGGTGGCGGGCGTTGAGGAGCAGAAGCGAGCCGGGCCGGTCGCTGATCCAGGCCTGTTCCGGTCCGTCGTGCGGCAGTTCGGGGGCCTTCATCGCCTCGCCCAGCCGCGCCTTGGTCAGCGACAGGTCGATCTCGGCCAGGGCTTCGATCGCGGCCGAGATCTCGCCGGCGCGGCTGCCGGCGCGGGCCGAGAGGTCGCGCAGGATACGGGCGATCTCCCGCCCCTCCTCAGCCAGGAGCTCCCGCCAGCGGTTCCCCATCTCGACCGTCTCCAGCGGTTCCAGGAAGACCGTAGCACCGGAGGAAGAGACATCGTGGACGATGCCGGGCAACTGGGAGCGCATCTCGGCCTTCACGGGGATAACGTAGCGGCCGTCGCGCAGGGTGATGATGGGCTCCTGCACGGCGCTGCGGCCGCTGCCTAAGATCTGCTGAAGGCGGTTGGAGAGGCGGTCGTGAGCGACGCGCGATCCCCGCCGCAGCTGCGCCAGCACCGGCGATGCGGAGTCGAGGACCTCGCCCCGGTCGCTGATGGCGCCGGAGATGGCCGTGGTCAGCTCGCGGAAGGCGGCGATGCGGCCGGCGACTTCGGCGAGGAAGGGCAGATACGCCCGCAGCTTGGAGATCGACTCGCGGATCGCGTGCGAGACGTTAAGGGTGGAGAGGACGTCCAGCAGCTCGCCGGGCTCCATCGTGTGGCCCAGGCCGGCCTGGTGTACGAGCGTGCCGATATCGCGGACGCCGTCCAGCGAGGCGTTGGGCTTCAGCTCGAGCAGCCGGCGCGCCTCCGCCGTCAGGCGCTGGCGCTGGACGACTTCCCGGTAGTCGGAAGACGGCAGGAGGCCCAGCGCGAGCTGGCGGCCCTGCTCCGTGTTGCACTGCTTGGCCAGCCGCGCGATCACCTTGTCGTATTCGAGGGTGGTGAGGGACTTGGGCGGTGTCGTCACGGATTAAGTTTAGCGCAGGCGGCCATTAGCCACAGGTGGACACAGATCGGCACGGATTGGTTGTCGTCGACTGCTTTGTCGCGAGGCTACCCGTGCATCGGCGTGATGCCGCGAGAGGCGCACCAGGCGTCGTATTCGGGCACCTCTTCGCCGACCACGTAGAGGAAGTAGTAGGCGCCGGTATCGCCCAGGAAGCGGAAGCGCTTCTTGAGGTCGGCGGCGCAGGCGTCGAAGCCGCCGTGCGAGCGGAGGTAACGCCCGAAGGTGCCGTGCTTCTCCTCCAGCTGTACCATCTCCTGCGCGTTCTCGACGATGGCCCCCAGCTTGCGCCGGTTGCGGATCACCCGCGTGTCACCGGCCAGCGCTTTCAGTTCTGCGCCGGAGATCGTCGCCACGGCCATCGGCTCGAAGTTATGGAAGGCCTGGCGGATGCCCGGCCACTTGTTCTCGACGACCCGCCAGGTCATGCCGGACTGGAACACGGCCTTGGTCATCACTTCCAGGTAATCGGCGAGCTTCTGGGGTTGGATCTGTTCCGGGGCCGGCATGCCGACCTCCTTGTGGCTATGAGCCCTCTTCGTCCTGGAACTCCGGCACCTGCGAACGGACGAGATGCGCGATGGAGCGGGCCATCTCTGGGTCGTCCTCGTAGAGGTGCTCGACGCCCCATTCGGCGATGTCGCGGAGCACCGGGAAGAGCGACCGGCCCTTCGCCGTCAGCTGGTACTCGGCGCGCGGCGGGTAACCGTCCTGGACGAGCCGCTCGATGAGCTTGTGCCCTTCCAGCCGCTTCAGCCGCTCGGAGAGCAGCTTCGGCGGGACGCCCGGGCAGGAACGCAGGAGTTCGTTGAAACGCTTCTTGCCCATGAACAGATCGCGAATCAGCAGCAGCGTCCAGCGGTCGCCGATAATATCCAGGGTGCGGGCTATTGGGCAGTCCTGGTGGTAGGACTTCTTCAGAACCATCGGCCACAGTGTAGCGGAACTGCTTGACACAATCAAGGAAGTAACTATACTAAGTAAAGTCTCATTTCAAGAAGGAGGGCCACCTAATGGTTACCGCTGTGTCCCTGCAGCAGCAGGTAAACGAGAAAGTGAACGAGATCAAACAGACAGTCGGTGCCGTCGGTGAAGAAAAAGGCTCACGCCGGCCGGGCGATGCTGAGTGGTGTGTGAAGGAAATACTGTCCCACCTGTGCGGTGAAGAGGGCCACAACTTCATGGACTCGTACACTCGTTTTATCGACGAGGACACGCCGCTGATCGGCATTGTCTCCGGCCTGCCCTACTACACCCCGGCCCGTCAGTCCATGACCGTGTCCGACCTGTTGTCACAGGTTGAGTCGCAGTATCAACAGATCGCTCAGTTCCTGGGCGGCCTCAGCGACGAACAACTCAACCGCAAAGGCCGCGTGCCGCTGTTGAAGGACACGCCGCTGGGCGAGTATCCGACACTGGCGCTGTTCGCCGGCGGCCTCATCAACTTCCACCTGGGCGACCACATAAACCAGTTGCGCAACCTCTGCAAGTGACGGAAAGCGCCGTTAGAAAGCAGCGAACGAGTTGTACATCCTTAGCGAGAAGGAGGCAGCATGAGCAATCCCGTCGTGCACTTCGAGGTCGTCGGCAAGGATCCGAAGAAACTGCAGGGCTTCTACTCGAGCATCTTCGGCTGGAAGATCAACGCCGATAACCCCATGAACTACGGCCTCGTCGAGGCGGGCCGGGAAGGTGCCATCGGCGGTGGCATCGGCGGGGCCGAAGGGTCCCCGCACGCCACGTTCTACATCGCGGTGCCGGACCCGCAGGCGACGCTGAACAAGATCGAGCAGCTGGGCGGCAAGACGGTGGTCCCGGTGACCGTAATCCCGAACATGGTCACTTTCGCGATGTTCACGGACCCGGAGGGGAACCTGGTGGGAATCGTCAATGAGGAACCGCCCCAATGATCAAGGGAATACACAGCGCGGTCATCTGGACGGAGGACCTGGCCAAACTGACCTCCTTCTACAGAGACACGGTGGGCCTGCAGTCAGAGATGGACAACGGCGAGTTTGTGGTGTTCAAGGCAGATTCCGGGGCGCAGTTGGCGCTGGGCAAGCACAGCGAGGTGACCGGCCGCTCCCGCGAACCGTACCGGGTGATGATAGACCTCACAGTCGACGACTGTCAGGCGGAGTACGAGAGGCTCAAAGGCAGGGGCGTGAAGTTCTTACGCGAGCCCAGCCGCGACGAGGGCGGCGGCTTTACGATCGCCACCTTCCAGGACCCGGACGGGAACACGCTGCAGTTGTTCCAGGCGGCGTGACAGGCGCCCGAAAACTCACTCAGCCTGAAGAGCCCGCTTGAGAGCGGCGATGAGAGCCGCATCCCGGGCCGGGTCCACCGTGCGCGGGTCCAGCAGCAGCGCGTCGTGCTCGATGCGGGCGACGACGGGCGGGTCGCCGGCCCGCAGGCGGCGGGAGAGGTCGCTGAGATAGGCGCCCTCGCCCGGTATAGCGATGAGCCTCGTGGGCAGGCTCTCTTCGGGAAGGCTGCCGCCGCCGACCATCGATCGGCCGTCAACGAGGCGGGCGCGGCTGCCGATCACGCGCGTCCAGCGGCGGGCGCGGCGCTCGATGTCCTTGTGCGGCATCGAGATCATGCGCCAGACGGGAACGCGGTCCAGCGCCTCGTCCCGGATATAGTGCAGGAGAGTGGCCGTGAGACCGGCAATCGAACCCTTGTCCATGCGCACGGCCCTGGTCAGCGGGTGGCGGCGGAGCTGATCGACGAGCACTTGGCGGCCAACGATAACGCCTGCCTGCGGGCCGCCCAGGAGCTTGTCGCCCGAGAAGAGCGTCAGGTCCGCCCCCGCCGCGAGACTGTCCTGCACCGTCGGCTCGGGCGCCAGGCCGAAGCGCGTCGTATCGAGGAGGCAGCCGGAGCCGATGTCATCCAGTAGAAGGAGGCTGTGTTCGTGGGCCAGGCGAGCGAGGTCGCGGCCCGAGGGCGACTCCGTGAAGCCGACGATGCGGAAGTTGCTGGCGTGCACTCGCATGATGGCGACGGTGTCGGGCGTGATAGCGGACTTGTAATCGCGCAGGTAGGTGCGGTTGGTGGTGCCGACCTCGACCAGGCGGGCGCCGGACTGGGCCATAACGTCCGGGATGCGGAATCCGCCGCCGATCTCGACGGCCTGACCGCGGGAGATGATGACCTGTTTGCCGGTGGCTAGGGCGGAGAGTGCCAGGAGGACGGCCGCGGCGTTGTTGTTGACGGCCATCGCCGCTTCGGCGCCGGTGAGCCGCGTGAGGACCGGCTCCAGGTGGGCGTAGCGTGAGCCACGTTCGCCGCTACCGAGGTCGAACTCCAGGTTGGAGTAGCCGCGCGACGCTGCGCCCATAGCGGCGATGGCGTCGTCGGAGAGGGGCGCGCGCCCCAGGTTGGTGTGGATGATGACGCCGCTGGCGTTGATGACCGGCCGCAGCGACGGCTGGAGGACGGCCCGGGCCAGCGCCAGGATGTTCTCCACGATCTGCTCCTCACCGGGCGGCAGCGTTCCCCCCGCAATCGCGCCGCGGGCGGCGTCCAGCTCGCGGCGGACGATCTCCGTCAGGATCAGCGGGGCTTCCTCACGCAGGTCACGGAGGCGCTCGGCCGCCATCAGCCGGTCTACAGACGGGAGAGCGCGATACGGATTCTCGGTGGTCATTAACTGTCCGCAGAAATTCTAGCATGGCGCCGGCCGCGCCGCGGTCGCCGAGTGGTTCCGCGCGGCCCTGCTAGAATGGGCCTGGACCGAGCGCACTAGTAGTCTGGAGAAGAGATGGCGGATCGAAAGGGTCGTGTCCCAGGTGTATTCGACGAGGCCTTCCTCACCGGCGTCGAGGGCGTTACCGACGTGCTCCTCGTGCGCCACGCGCAGCAGGTCTTCGATCTAGGGGGGGTTGTCGGCGACTACATCGACCCGCCGCTGCCAGAGCAGGGCCGGGCGCAGGCCGGGCTGTTGGGG
>JBGQEU010000054.1:0-7374 GCA_041496525.1 Dehalococcoidia bacterium | reverse complement strand
TGGCGGAGGGGGTGGGATTCGAACCCACGGTACCCGGAGGTACACACGCTCTCCAGGCGTGCCCATTCGACCACTCTGGCACCCCTCCGCGCGCATGGAGGTAAGAGGTACGAGACAGGTTGTAGGACGCCATCCCCGACCTCCTACTTCCCACTTCCTGCTTCCGGCATGGCGGAGGGGGTGGGATTCGAACCCACGGTACGCCAAAAGACGTACAACGGTTTTCGAGACCGCCCCGATCAACCACTCCGGCACCCCTCCTAGCCCATATTAGCAGACAGGCGCGCCTGCGATTAGGGGCGGGCGCCGGGTCGTTTTTCGGTGCCGGGCGGGGGCGTCTGGCCCGCCATCTTGTAGTACCGGGCCATCATGTCCTTCTCCGCCTGCTGGGACGCGGCCTTGGCCTCAGTTAACGCCTCGTTCAACCGCTCACGCAGGCTTCCCAGCGCACCCCGCAGCGCGCCACCGTCCCGGTGGTTCGCACCACCGGCGGTGGACGTCTCCTCTCGATGCGGCGGCCAGCCCGACTCTACCGCCTTCCGCTTGTCCGGAGCGAAGAGCATGGCGCCGCCAAGACCGATGGCGAAGCCGATTAACAGTCCAAGCACGAATCGCATAGGCCTCCTATCCGCTCGGCCGCGCCCTGGTGAAGCGCGAAAGCACGACGACGAAGCGGCGCGCGCCGGCCGCCACGCCGTAGACCTTGACCACCGGCTTAACCGCGGTCTCGGAGACGAAGGTGACCGTGCCGCGTACGCTCTCCGCCGTCTGGCGCACGTTGTCCAGAGTAGGAGACACGTTCTCCTTCAGAATGCGGCGCGCCCGCAGGAGCACGCGCGTCGTGAGGACGCCGATGACAATTGTGAAGATGGCGCTGACCAGGAAGAGTATGGTTCCCGCCACCATAAACGACATTATGAAGACGTCTCGCCACCTCTCCGGCGTGTCGATAAAGCCGATCTCCATTGGGCGACACCTCCTGATCAGGATGGGCTATCTGTCGAGGACGGCAGGCGGCGGTCATTATATCAGAGGCTGATTGCCGGGGAACAAGAGGAGCGGATGAGCTATGGCAGGCGGCCAACAATCGTGCCGCCGCCGAGCACCCGTTCACCCGTGTAGAAGACGACGGCCTGGCCCGGCGTCACCGCTCGCTGCGGCCGGGCGAACCGCACCATCGCCCGGTCATCGTCCCCCACCTCTAGGACAGCCGGCACGGCCGGGCTGCGGTAACGGATGCGGGCCTCTACCTTCATGCACCCGTGCGGGAGCTTCCCGCTGATGAACGTGGTGTCCTCAGCGATGAGCCCCGGGGCCATCAGCTCCTCATTCGGGCCGACGATAACCCGATTGCTCTCGGCATCGACATCGACGACGAAGAGGGGTTCGCCGCCGCCGCGCGCCGGCAACCCCTTGCGCTGGCCGATCGTATAGCTGACGATGCCCGCGTGCCGGCCGACGCTGCGGCCCAAGACATCTACGATCTCGCCTGCCGCCACCGGCACCCGCTCACGCACGAAAGCCCGGTAATCGCCGGAGGGGATGAAGCAGATGTCCGCGGAGTCCGGCTTGTCAGCGTTGGGCAGGCCCCAACGACGGGCCATAGCCCGCGCGTCGGTCTTGGTGTGTTCCCCCACCGGGAAGATCGTCCGCGTCAGCTCGCGCTGCCCCAGCGTGTAGAGAACGTACGACTGGTCCTTCGTGGAATCCACAGCACGCCACAGCTCTGCACCGTGGTCCGTCTGCCGGACACGCGCGTAGTGGCCGGTGGCCAGGTATTCCGCGCCCAGGGCCCGGGCGTGCTCCAGCAGCGGCCGGAACTTGACGCGATCGTTGCACGCCAGACACGGGTTGGGAGTGCGGCCGCGGGCGTACTCCGCCACAAAGTGATCGACGACGCCCTCGGCGAACTGCTTCTCCAGATTGAGGACGTAGTGACGAATGCTGAGGACGTCGGCCGCCGCCCGGGCATCTTCGGTGTCCTCCACCGAGCAGCAGCGCTTGTGATGGCGCGAGGCGGCGGCGTCCTCCTCGGTCCACAGGCGCATGGTGACGCCGATGACCGCGTACCCCTGCTCCAGCAGCAGGCCGGCGGCGACGGAGGAGTCCACGCCTCCAGACATAGCCACGACCACTCGATTCTTGGGCATACCTCAATCATGGTATAATAAATCTCCCACATGTCACAAAGAGCGGGGGCCCATACGAGACAACCGGGAGGTAATCTGCAGGCCGACGAACTGGCGCACAAGATCATAGACGTACTGTCAGACAAACAGGCGGAGGACATTCTGTTGCTGGACATACGCAACTCAGCGTCCTTCGCCGATTACTTTGTCATCGCCAGCGCGCCCAGCGAGCGGCAGATCGGCGCCATCGTGGACGCGGTGGACGAGACGTTGAGCGCCGAGAAGGTACACCCGATGGGCCGCGAAGGGCAGCCCAAGTCCGGCTGGGTGCTGCTGGACTACGGGGATGTGATCGTGCACCTGTTCGCGCCGGAAGAGCGGGCGTACTACGATCTGGAAAGCCTCTGGCACACGGCCGTTTCGGTGGTACGGATCCAGTAGGCGCCGCCGCCCGCCGCCCGAACACGCTACCAATGACCGTCCAAACGAGATTCATGTGATGCTTATCCGAGAAGACCTGCGCAACGTGGCGATCGTGGCCCACGTGGACCACGGTAAGACCACGCTCGTCGACGCCATGCTCTGGCAGTCCGGCTCCTTCCGCGCCCACCAGGAGGTGGTGGAGCGCGTCATGGACTCCACGGACCTGGAGCGCGAAAAGGGGATCACGATCCTGGCTAAGAACACGGCCGTGCGCTGGGGCGGCGTCAAGATCAACATCGTGGACACCCCCGGGCACGCCGATTTCGGCGGCGAGGTGGAGCGCGGCATTACCATGGTGGACGGCGTCCTGTTGCTGGTCGACGCCAGCGAGGGGCCGCTGCCACAGACGCGCTTCGTCCTCCGCAAGGCGCTGGAAGCGGACCTGCCGGTGATCCTGGTCATCAACAAGGTGGACCGGCAGGACGCCCGCATCAAGCAGGTAGTGGACGAGGTCTACGAACTATTCCTGGACCTCGATGCGCATGAGAACCAGATCGAGTTCCCGATAGTGTACTGCAACGCGCGGGCGGGCTGGGCCTCGCTGGACCCCGATGAGCCCGGCACGGATCTCCAGCCGCTGTTCCGGCTGCTGCTCTCCCATATCCCCGCGCCGCAGTACGATCCAGAGCACCCGTTGCAGGCGCTGGTTACCAACCTGGACGCCTCGCCCTACCTGGGCCGCCTGGCTCTGTGCCGCGTCCGGCACGGCACGATCCGCCGCGGCCAGACGATCGCCTGGTGCCGGGTCAACGGCAGCATTGAGAACGTACGGATATCCGAGATGTTCGTGGCGGAAGCGCTGGACCGCGTGCCGGCCCTCGAGGCCGGGCCGGGCGAGATCATCGCCGTGGCGGGCCTGCCGGACGTGACCATCGGCGAGACGTTGGCCGATGCCGAAGACCCGCGGCCGCTGCCCGTAATCCACGTCGATGAGCCCAGCCTCTCCATGACCATCGGCATCAACACCTCGCCGCTGGCCGGCAAGGACGGCGCCAAGCTGACGGCCCGGCTGCTGAAAAACCGGCTCGACCAGGAAGTCGTGGGCAACGTATCGATCCGGCTGCTGCCCACGGACCGCCCGGACACCTGGGAGGTGCAGGGACGCGGCGAGCTGCAGCTGGCGATCCTAGTAGAGACGATGCGTCGCGAGGGCTTCGAGCTGACCGTAGGCAAGCCACAGGTGGTGACAAAGGTGATCGACGGCAAGCTCTGTGAGCCGATGGAGCGGCTGGCGCTGGACATCCCGGAGGCCTTCCTGGGCGTGGTCACGCAACTGCTGGCGCTGCGCAAGGGCCGAATGGAGCAGATGGTCAACCACGGCACGGGCTGGGTGCGCATGGAATACATCGTGCCCGCGCGGGCGCTCATCGGCTTCCACACGGAGTTCATGACGGAGAGCCGCGGCACCGGCGTCCTGCACCACGTCTTCGACCGCTACGAGCCCTGGCACGGTGACCTGCGCACCCGCCCGACAGGCAGCCTGGTGGCGGACCGCCAGGGCCAGAGCACGGGCTACGCCCTGCTCAACCTGCAGGAGCGGGGCACGATGTTCATCGGCCCCGGTGTCGAGGTCTATGAGGGGATGATTGTGGGCGAAAACGCCCGTCTTGGCGACATTGACGTCAATCCGGCGAAGGAGAAGAAGGCCACCAACATCCGCTCGTCCACGGCCGAGGAGACCGAGAGGCTCGTCCCGGCTCGCCAGCTATCACTGGAACAGGCGCTGGAGTACGTCAGCGAGGACGAGTGCCTAGAGGTGACGCCGGAACACGTGCGGCTGCGCAAGGTCACCCTGAACCGCCACGACCGCGGCCGACAGCGCAAGACGGTGGCCGCAACACCTTAACCCTCACGCCGGGCGGGGGCCGTAGGCGGCCACCTTCAGGTCACCGCCACGGGGCGAGCGAGCAGGCCCTCGGCTCCTGCCGGCGGCCGGGGCGCTACTCCAGCGTCTCGTCGTACTCGATTTTGCCGTCGGCGATCAGGTCGCGGTACCAGTAGCCGCTGTCCTTGACAAAGCGCTTCTGGCCGTTCTCGAAGTCCACGTAGATGTTCCCGAAGCGTTGACTGAACCCGAACGTCCACTCGAAGTTGTCCATCAACGTCCAGGCGTAGTAGCCCCGCACGTCCGCGCCCTCGGCGATGGCCCGTCCTACCTGCCCGATGTACCCGTTGTAGAACTGGATGCGCTTGGCGTCCGGCACGCGCCCGTCCGGGCCCGGCGCTGTCGAATCGGAGCAGCCGTTCTCCGTAATGTAGATGGGCCGGCCGTAGTCCCGGTGCGTGCGCATGATGGCGCGGTAGAGAGCGGCCGGCCACACCTCCCAGCCGAACTCCGTGCGCGGCCCCGGACCGGGCACCTGCCGGATGCCCAGGTTCTTGTCGTCCGGGTTGTTCGCCACCAGCGTGCGGGTGTAGAGGTTGATCCCTATGAAATCCAGGGGCTCCTTCAGCGACTCCATCTCCCCTGGCCGGATATCCATCATGCCCAGCGCCTTCTCCTGGTCCACGTAGGCGCGCGGGTATTCGCCATTCATGATGGGGCGCAGGAACCAGTCGTTGGTGAAGGCGTGGTGCCTGTCCGCCGCTGCGCGGTCTTCCGCGCTATCGGAGTACGGGTAGGAGGCCGACATGCTAAAGGCGGTGCCGATCGCCTCCGCGGTCCGCGCCGCCCGCATGGCGCGCACGGCGGAGGTCTGGGCCAGGTTCACGATGTGCGTCGCCCGCATCCCCATCTGCGGGTCGTGGATGCCGGGCGCGTGGATGCCGGAGACGTATCCCAGGACGGTAAACACCCAGGGCTCGTTGAAGACCATCCAGTTCTTGACGCGATCGCCGAGCGCCCTGACGCACGTCTCCGCATACGTTGTGAAGTGGCCGATGATATCGCGATTGGCCCAGCCGCCCTCGTCCTGGAGCGCCTGGGGCAGGTCCCAGTGGTATAGCGTCGGGAAGGGCCTGATGCCGGCGGCCAAGAGTTCGTCGGCCAGCCGGTTGTAGTAGTCCAGCCCCGCCTGGTTCACCTTGCCTTTGCCCTCCGGAAAGAGGCGCGGCCAGGAGATGCTGAAGCGGTAGCCGCGCAGCCCCAGCTCCTTCATCAGCGCCACGTCCTCCTTGTAGCGGTGGTACTGGTCACAGGCCACGTCGCCGGTGTCACCGTTGACTATCTTGCCCGGCGTATGGCTTAAGCGGTCCCAGATGGACTCGCCTTTGCCGTCTTCCTTCCAGGCGCCTTCCACCTGGTACGAGGCAGTGGCCGTGCCCCACGAGAAATCGGCTGGGAACCGTACTCTCTTCACTTGACGACTCTCCTTCTTGACGTGGCCCCGGGATCGCTGGTCGTGACAGATGCGCAGTTTGGCGAATTCTGCGGCGCGCGTCAACTCAGCGCGGGCGCCGACGCCGGCGGACAAACGTCGCGCCGTTCGCTACTTGACCCGTCCAGATACGGATGGGGTTTTGCCGCCCCACAGGTCCTCCTTCCTCGCGCGGCCCCGCCCGAAGCCGGGCGGATCGTCGCCCGCTCATTGCTTGGTGATGTCCACCACGAGTATGAGTGGCTGGCCGCTTGATCTGTTCGGACCCGGTGTTCTGCCCACGTTTGGGCGCAGCGTTTTGCACACCTAACCCGCTGACGCCTCGCCGCGGGCGTTTGCCGCAGATGCCGGCCGCGAGGGCCGGCAAGCCGAATTCCTTGGGCAGAGCGGCATGATCAGCCATCAGGGGCAGCGGTCCTGACCCCATATCCGCCGCTCACGGGCAGACCCGCCAGAACCGCGAGCACCGAAGGTCCCCTAACCCCTTGTTGAACCGCTGAGACTGTGGCGGTCTGGTTGCCGCAGTCATCGTTCGGATGCGCCCCCCCTCGCCGGAACCGCCTGCGCAGCCGGTTCCGGCAACGCTTCCCGCCCGGAGGTTAAGGACCCGTTAGGTGTCTGTTGATTTAACAGCAAGGGTTCTGAACGCCCGTAACGACGCTGAGTCCGAGGCCGTCTAACCGTTTGGTAAGGACAACCGGGACGGGAGACCAGCCCGCCAGGCAGCCCCTTGTCCAGGCGAGATGGTCACCCCCTTGTAGGAGGCAGCGCCGTTGGCATCCCATCGCAAAGCTACAAACTTCGGCCCCCGGCTTCGGATCGCTCTTGCTTTTCTGGTGGCCCTTGCGGTCCTGACAGCCAGTTCTGCACCGGGCTCATCCACGCAGAGCGCCTCGGCTCAAACGGGAACACAGGCTCGGCTGGCCCGAATGGGCCGATTCGCCCCAACCTCTCCCTCCAACGTGGTGGCAACCTCAAGCGGTACGACCGTTACAGTCAGTTGGAATGATAATGCCACCAACGAGACCAGTTATCAGATACAGCGCTGCCGCCGTACATCTTCCTCCTGCTCCTACCGCACCACTGCCACGCTCGGCGCCAATGCTACCAACTTCAAGGACGCCGGCCTGACCGCTGCTACCTACCGCTACCGCGTCCGGGCCTGCAACGGTTCCACCCTCTGTTCATCCTACGTTGTGAGTGGCGACGTCACTGCGGGCGCGGCCCCTTCCGGTGGCGGCAACGTGTCCCCCAGTCCCACCGTTAGCACGACGCCTTCACCAACCCCATCGCCCGGGTCAACGGTCACAACGACGCCGGCGCCCACGTCGAACCTTGTGCCCCTGTCGACGCCAGCGCCCACGTCGACCCTTGTGCGCCCCACGGTTGCGCCCACGCTTACTCCCGCGCCGTCCTCAGTGAGCGCTCCCTCCGGCACATCGTCT
>JBGQEU010000053.1:0-7381 GCA_041496525.1 Dehalococcoidia bacterium | reverse complement strand
TGAGGCCGGCGTCCAGGATGGCCTGTCGCGAGACCTCAGCCCAGATGCCGAGCGTGCTCCGGCCCTCGGCGGAGCGGGCCGGCTTCATCTCGGCGAGGCCGGTGATGGCGGCGCTACGCTTGAGGGTCACCGAGCGTGGAACCGGAAGCGCTTCATCGTCGGCGGGCGCTCGAACCCGGAGATTACTTCCAGTTGCTGAGTCAGCGGGTTAACCTTCATGCCCAGGGCCTCAAGGGTACTGACGCCGAGCAGAAGCTCAGGGACGTCGACTACTTCGACGGGGACAGCTGCCTCGCGTCCGTCGAGCCTGATGAACGCGACCGTCAGTTCGGTTGCCACAATCCGCCCGTCGGCTACCTGTGTTTCGGCGGCAATCCCGGCCGGCAGTCCTAGACGCTCGCGCACGGCCGGAGTGATGGCGGTGTAGAAGCTACCGGTATCCACCAGGAATCGAAGCTCGGCCAGGCCGCCGCGGCCGCGGCCCATCTGTGCTTGAACTCTCACTAATCCCATAGGCTCATTCTACAGCAGCACCAGGTTGTTTCGGTGCAGCACCTCGGCGCCGTAATGGTGACCCAGGACCTCCTCGATGCGGTTGGAGCGGACGCCGCGGATGCGTATGATCTCGTCCGAGCTGTAGTTGGCGATGCCGCAGCCGATGCGACCGCCGTCCAGGCCGACGACGTACACAGCGTCGCCCCGCTGGAAGGCGCCCTGCACCTCTTGCACGCCGGCCGGCAGCAGGCTGCGCTTGTCTTCCCGTAGCACCCTGGCGGCGCCGTCGTCCACGACGATGTTGCCTCTGACAGAAAGGCCGGCCAGCATCCAGCGCTTCCGGCTCTCCATGCGGTCCACAGCCGCCGGGAAGAGGGTGCCGATGGCTTCGCCGCGGGCCAGACGGACGAGCACATCCGGCTCCCGCCCGTCAGCGATCACCATGTCGGCGCCGCCGCTGGTGGCCAGGCGGGCCGCCTGCAGCTTCGTGGCCATACCGCCGACGCCGATTGTGCCGGAGGTGTCGCCGGCCAGCGCCTCCACCCCGGCGTCGATGCGCTCGACGCGGGGGATGAGCCTGGCGGAGGGGTCCAGCCGCGGGTCGGCCGTGTAGAGGCCGCTGGTGTCCGTCAGAAGCGCCAGAAGGTCGGCGTCGACCAGATTGGCAACCAGGGCCGAGAGGTTGTCGTTGTCGCCGATCTTGGCGCCCTCGATCTCTTCCACTGCCACCACGTCGTTCTCGTTGATGATCGGCAGCACGTGCAGCTCCAGGATGGCCAGCAGGGTGTTGCGCGCGTTTAGATAGCCCTGCCGGTCGGCCAGATCGCGGCGGGTAAGAAGCGTCTGCGCCACCGTGATGTCGTGGCGGGAGAAGAGCTCCTGGTACGCCTGCATGAGGTCGCTCTGACCCACGGCCGCCAGCACCTGCCGGAAGGGGATGTCCTTCCGCTCCTTCTGGATGCCCAGCCGGTGGCGCCCGGCGGCGATGGCCCCGGACGTCACCACGAGCACTTCCGCGCCCAGCTTGTGCAGCTCCGCGACCTGACCTGCCAGGGTGGACATCAGGTCCATGTTCAGGCGGTCTGTCCCCGCCGTCAGGACGTTGCTGCCGAACTTGGCGACGATGCGGCGATAGCGCAGGGCGGCCGGGCGCTTACCGGCGTTGCGCGGTTTAGCGGCCACGTGGCCTGCGAGCGGAAATAGCGAACATGCCTTCGCATTATACGGTGGCCGGACGGGGCGGGAAAGGGAAAGCCGATCGCCGGGAGGGGGCCGCGACTGTCGCCTCAGGCGAGGTCGCTGGTAGCTCCCATTCCGCCGGCTGGCCGGTTATGTTTAGCTGCGGGCGGTGGCGGCCTTCTGGCCGGCGCGCTCCAGGTCCGCCATCCAGCGCTCAAAGGTCCGCAGCCGCTCTTCCAGCTGCGCAGCCATCTCTTCCATCTGCTGCGTCTTCTGCTTGACGATGCCGTATTGGGCCTGCACCACCTCGATGGCCTTGTGCAGCTGGCGCTTCTTCTCCTGAATGGCGGCGTCCGGGCGGTACTGCGCCTTCAGCTGGCGCAGCATCTCTTCGGCGTCCACCATCTCCTTGATGTCCGCCAGACTCACGCCCAACAGGTCCTGCAGCCGCCTGATCTGCTTTACCCGCTTGACGTCCTTCTCGGAGTAGAGCCGGAAACCGCCGTCCATGCGGGTGGGTGGCTTCAGCAGCCCCTTCTCTTCGTAGAAGCGCAGCGTGCGCTGCGTGACGCCTGTGCGCTCCGCCACCTCCCCTATCTGCAGATAGGCTTCGTTACCGTTGGGCAAGGTGAACTCCCTTGTAATCGGGTGGCAATTCTGGCAGGCGATTACTTGAATCGGAGTATAGGCACACCTAACGCCTACGTCAAGGTTATATTGGGTGCGCCGCCGCGTCCGTCAGTCGTCGTCTTCGTACTCGTCCTCGTGGTCGGCGCCGGCCAGCGCCTGTGCCGGGATCAGCGCTTCCGCGTGTTCCTCTCGCCCGTGCCCGCGGGCCGGCAGGGTGGCGATTCGCTGCCGCAACGACTCCAGCTTTCCCAGCGACGGCGCACCGATGATCACACCTAACACGCCCGATTCCCGCAGCACGTGCAGCTGGGAGGCGTCTATATCCGGGGCGACTTCGGTCAAGAGCGGCGTGCGGGCCAGAGATGCCATGCGTCGCAACGAGAGCAGCCGTTCCACCGTGAGTGGCGCCTGGGGCGCCGGTATCATCAGAGCGTCCAGACCGAGTTCGCCCAGCAGTCGCAGGGTAGCATCGTCGGGCTCGCTGCTCAGCGCCATCACAACCCCGATGTTGTGCTCCAGCAGGGACTCCGCCATCGAACCAGGCTCGAGGACGACGAAATCGACCCCGGCCTCGCGGCATGAGGCGACGTTCTGGCGCGACGCGGCTGTCGTCCGCACTCCTATCGGCAGGTCGCTCGCCCTGGCGATCTGGTCCTTGAGTTTGCCCGGTTCCGCCCCATCGATGACGATGGCGTCGGCGCCCTTGGCCGCCGCCTCGCCGAGTTTGTTCGCCTCGTTCGCGGACAGCCGCACCAGGCAGAGCATCGTCGGGCTGGCGGCCCGCGCCGCCGCGGCGGCGAACCCCATCGGCGCCGGCTCTACGCGACTGGCTCTACGGATGCGATCAGCCAGCCTGCTCGTGCTGTTTACCTTCAATTACAGCCTCCGCTGACATTATGGCCAGCCGCCGCCCGCTGCGGCAAGGCTCATCGGGCGGTGACCCTTGGCGATCGACCCGTTACCATAGATGGCGTTCGAGAAGGAGGCTGTGATGGACCGTGAAGGGAGACTGGCAGGCAAGACGGCCCTCGTCACCGGCGCCGGCTCCGGCATCGGCCGGGCGATCTCGGTTCTCTTCGGCCGGGAGGGCGCGAAAGTCATGGCGTCCGACATCAATGAGGAGTCGGCGCGGAGCGTGGCCGCCCAGATTGAGGACGCCGGCGGCGAAGCGAGGGCCGCCCGCACCGATACGGTGAGCGAGGATGATGTCAAGGCGGCCATCCAGGAGACCGTAGCAGCGTGGGGGCGCGTCGATATCCTGGTGAACAACGCCGGCATCGGTGGCCCGCAGCACACCTGGGACCAGATACTGGCGGTGAACGAGTCGGGGGTCTTCTACGGTTGCCTCCACGGCCTGGAGCAGATGAGGCGACAGGGTGGCGGCGCCATTGTGAACATGGCCTCGATGGCCGGTCTCATCGGCGCCACCGTGCCGGGCTTCCCCGGCGGCTTTGGGTATGCCTACATCGCGGCCAAGCACGCGGTCATCGGCCTCACCAGGCAGTTCGGGCTGGACGGCGCGCCCCACAACGTGCGGGTCAACGCCATCTGCCCCGGCTGGATCGATACGCCACTGATCGATCCCCTGAAGCAGGTGCAGCCGCTCATCGATTGGGCGCTGCAGAACACGCCGATGGGCCGCCTGGGCCGGCCGGAGGAGATAGCGAAGGCGGCCCTCTTCCTGGCCGGCGACGACTCGTCGTTTATGACCGGGGCCTACCTCGTCGTGGACGGCGGCTGGACGGCGCGATGACGGTTGTGGGTCACGGGCGCCGTGAGCCCTGACCCCTGATCCTAGAGTATCTCCCGGAAACGCATGCCTTTTGACCCTTCGCCGCGGCCATGCTACGCTCACGCTCGCGTAAGAGTCAGATGACAGCCACAGGCGCGAATTCCCCGGTGATAGTCGGCGTGGGCCAGTTGACCAACCGGCCGCGCTCCGTCGAGGACGCCATCGAGCCCGTGGAGATGATGGCCGGCGTGGCGCGGGCGGCAGAGGCGGACACCGGTGTGGCTGGTCTCCTCTCCCAGGTTGATTCTGTTCAGGTTGTGAACATCCTGAGCTGGGCATATCCGGATGCGCCCGGTCTGCTGGCGGCGCGCCTCGGCGCCCGGCCGGCGCACAAGCTGTATTCCACGGTCGGTGGAGAGACGCCGCAGCGGCTGGTCAATGAGACAGCCGAGGCGATCGCCGGGGGACGCCTGCGCCTGGCGCTGCTGGCCGGCGCCGAGGCCCTGGAGTCCCGCCGCCTGGCCCGCCGGGCCAACGCGCGCTTGCCCTGGCCGGTCCGCGGCAATCCGGAGCACGTGGCTGGAGACCAGCGCCCCGGCTTCGCCGAGGCGGAGGCCCGCCATGGCGCGACGCTGCCCACCCGCATGTACCCGCTGTTCGAGAACGCGATCCGGGCGCACGCCGGCAGCAGCATCCCGGAGCACCAGCAGCACCTGGGCCGGCTGTGCGCCCGCTTCGCCGCGGTGGCGGCGGGCAACCCGTATGCCTGGTTCCCGGCCGCCCGCACGGCGGAAGAGATCGCGGCCGTGGGGCCCCAGAACCGCATGGTCTGCTTCCCGTACCCGAAGCTGATGAACGCCATAATCGAGGTGGACCAGGCGGCCGCCGTCATCGTCACGGGCGCCGCCACCGCCCGCGAGCTGGGGATACCCGAAGAGCGCTGGGTGTATCTGCGCGGGTGCGGCGACGCCAATGACAAGTGGTTCGTCGGCGAGCGCTTGAACTACTACTCGTCGCCGGCCATCCGGGCCGCCACCAGCCGGGCCCTGGGCATGGCCGGCATCGGCGCGGACGACGTGACGATGTTCGACCTCTATTCCTGTTTCCCGTCCGCCGTGCAACTGGCGCTGGAGGCCCTCGGCGTGCCCCCGGACGATCATCGGCCCCTGACGGTGACCGGGGGTCTCCCTTACGCCGGCGGGCCGGGCAACAACTACGTGATGCATTCGATAGCTGCGATGGTGGAGCGCCTGCGAGAGCGCCGCGACGACTATGCGCTGGTGACCGGTCTGGGCTGGTTCGCCACCAAGCACTCGGCCGGGGTGTACAGCGCCCGCTCGCCGCGCGGGGAGTGGCGGCGGACACCGCCGGCCGACGACCAGCAACGGCTGGACGCCATGCAGAGCCCGCCGCTCATCGAAGCAGCGGACGGGCCGGCGGTCGTCGAGACGTACACGGTGGCCTTCAGCCGCGAAGGGGCGCGGGAACAGGGCATCGTGGTCGGGCGGCTGGATGGTGGGATAGGCGCCAGGTTCTTCGCGAACACGGAGGCGGACCCCGCCCTGCTGTCGTCGATGACGCAGGAGGAGTTTGTGGGACGCCGCGGCCGCGTTTCCCACGATCCAGCGACTCGCAAGAATCTCTTCCGTCCGGCCTGAAGAGCGGCCATTTGGCCCTGCCCTCTGCCGTGCCTCTGGTCACATCACAAGGGGGCGCCGAGATACGGAAGTGGCCCAGGCAGGCACGGAGAACCCGCCCGGTGATCACCCGAAGCTACAATTGATCGAGAGTTGAGCGTCAGGCTCCCATTGCGGAGTTCACTGGCGGATGCCGCTGCCCCAGGCGATGCCCGCGCCGCCCGTTTCATCGTTTTGCGCCCAGGTGCTGGGATCGGAGTCGACCACGGTATAGGTGCCCGGTGGGATGACGACGTTTGGCGCCGCTACCCAGTAGGCGTTGGGAACCCCACCTTGCCCCGGTTGGCCGGTCGTCTGCCAGGGGCCGAAGGTGGCGCCGCCGGCGGCCCGCAGGCCAATGGTCCCAGTGGTCGTGGTGCCTTGGGCGTCGTTCCAGTGATAGGTAGTGATGCTCGTAACCAGCCACGACGAGTTGATGGTGAAAGTAGTCGGCTGGGTAGCCCCGTTGGAGACTCCACCGAGGCTCGAGACCTTGAAGAACTCTTCCTCAGTCTGCGATGACGTCCCTTTGGGCGTTCCCGTGGGGGTTGGCACACCACTTCCGCCCGCGCACCGGTTGGGAACCTCCGCGTAGTTGCCCCCCGGCGGGATGCTATTTGGTTCCCCGAAATTGACGGTAATGCCCGGGGTCAGGACGATGGTTTGAGCGGGGCGCGTCCACCACTTAAAAGCGGGGCTGTACAGCGGGTCGTTGTTGATCTCAGAAGCGAACTTGCCTTCCTCGAGCGTGTAGGATCCCGCCGGCAGCCAGTACTCGATCGTCGTTTGATCCCTGGCAATCACAGTATTAAACGTAGGCCTTATCAGCGATCCCGGAGATGTGGGGGCGTAGGCCGTGAAGCAGACCAGGTTCTCCAGCGCCATTGGTAAGTGCTTGGCACCGGGAAAGCTGTCGCTGCCTCTGGCGTGGGCGTTGACGATCTTGATCCATCCGCCGGTCTTAGCGGCTTCGCTGCGTCCTCCAACCATCCCCCAGGGGGAGAAGTGGGTGGTGAAGGCAGAGACCGTGCGTGCCTTTGTATCCACTGTGCTCGAGACGCCGGCCCATTTCCCCGAGTCCGGGTCCACCGTGGCCAGGCCCAACACATCCCCGGGGTCCGTCCCGGCCGGAATTGGCAGGGTGACCAGCACCGGCTGGTCGAAGGTCGCTCCCTCCGGCCCTATGTCGTACACCTGGCCCACTGCCTTCATGAGACCCGCGGGTAGCGACATCTGTTGCGCCGACTTGCTGATCGTGACCGAGGCGTCCTGGGCGCCGCCGGCGATGGCGCCGGTGGGAATCTGGACCTCGGGACCGCCTTCCAGTGAGACCGTGCCGCCGCCGAAGCCAACCTTGGCCGCACCATTACGTGAGATCACCGGGGTCTGGCTCGGCTGACCGCCGCCGCTGTCATCGTCGCCGCAGGCAACTGCTAGAAGCGTTACGGTGGCGAGGGCCACGAACGCGGGCACCAAGGCACGAAGTCGCATCGCTGTTGCTCCAATCCGGCCCGCCACGGCCATTCTACTATGCTTTGCTGCCCTCGGCATACCCGGGCAAGGACGTGGCCCCAAGATTCGTGCCCGGCGGGGCTGGCAGACACCAGGAACTCTCACGCAACTGTTACCCGCCTATTACCGTCTCTTAACCATGCAGGGCCATGCCGGC
>JBGQEU010000052.1:0-7466 GCA_041496525.1 Dehalococcoidia bacterium | reverse complement strand
GAGGGGATGATGGTCGCGCCCGGCTTCCAGTACAAGGAGGTCGCCCAGCACGACATCTTCATGCAGCGGGAAGAGGCCCGCTCCTTCTTCCGCCGCATATTCGATGGGTGCCAGGAAGGCATCCGCTTCTACAACAATCCGCTCTACCTGGACTTCCTGATGGGCAAGAGGGAGTACGAGTGCACCCAGTGGTCGACGCCGACGTATACACCGGCGGGCTGGCGCAAGCCCTGTTATCTCATCGCCGACGAGCACGTGCCGACGTTCGTGGAGCTGATGGAGACCACTGACTGGAAGGCCTATGGTTTCGGCCGCGACCCGCGCTGCGACACCTGTATGATGCACTGCGGCTATGAAGGCTCAGCGGTCCAGGAGGCGATGTCCAGGCCGGCCGCCTTCCTGGAGCTGGCCCGGCGCTCCCTGCGCCCGGGCATCGGCGGCAAGAACGGCCGAAACGGCAAGTATGCGGAGCCGGCCGAAGTGGAGAAAGCGGCCGCCGCCGAATGATCGCCCTCTTCGCGGCGCTGGAGATGGAGACCCGCCCGATCCTGCAGCGGCTGCGCGGCGCTCAGCGCTCCCGCTTCGGCGGCTTCCCGGTGGCCATCGGCAGCTATCTGGGGCAGCCGGTGCTTCTCTGTCAGACAGGCCTCGGCAAGCGGGCCGCCGCCGCCGCTACCGTCGTGATCGACCACTATCTCCCGCAGGCGGTCGTTTCGTACGGCCTGGCCGGCGCCCTCTCCCCCGACCTCCGGGCTGGTGACGTAACCATCTGTGAGCGCAGCTGCCTTGAGGACGCCGAGACACCCGGGGAGGCCGTCGTCAACAGCGATCCTGAGCTTGTCTCTCTCGCTCTGTCCGCGCTGGACGTCGCGCCCCGGCGGGCCGGCGCCTTGACCGTACAGCGTGTCGTCGCCGCCCCGGCCGAAAAAGCGAGGCTCCGGGAGTCATGGGGGTTGGACCTCGTGGAGATGGAGGGCTACTGGGTGGGCCAGGCGGCCGGCGAGCGCGGCATCCCTTTCCTGGCCGTGCGCGCCCTGTTCGACGAGGCAGGCCGCGCTCTGCCACAGATCCCCGGCATCGTCACCGCCAGGGGCCGCAGCAGCAGCCTGCGGGTAGTCCCGCACCTCATCAGGCACCCCCGGCACATCGGCGAGCTGCCGCGCATGGCCCGCAGCCGCCACCTGGCCATCGCCGGGCTGGTCCGCTTGCTGGATGCTTTTGTGGCAGCCTATCGCGACTCCCGGCGGGCCGCTTCCCTCGGTGGAACGAGCCTGGGCGTGACATGACGCTGGCCGTGGGCAAGCAACAGATCGACGGTCTGGACGAGGCGATCCACCGCACCCAGGAATACTTCCTGCGTACCCAGCATCCAGACGGCTACTGGGCGGGCGAGCTGGAATCCAACGTCTGTATGGCGGCGGAGTACCTGCTGCTCACGCACTTTCTGGGCGTGGCAACGGAGGGGCGCTGGCGCAAGATCGTCACCTACCTGAAGCGCCAGCAGCGCCCGGACGGCGCCTGGGCCATCTACTTCGACGGGCCTCCTGACATCAACGCGACGGTGGAGTCCTACTTCGCGCTGAAGTTGGCCGGCGAGTCGCCCGACGAGGCGGCGATGCGCCGGGCCCGCGACTTCGTCCTCTCTGCGGGAGGCGTGCCGAAAGTCCGCATCTTCACCAAGATCTGGCTAGCCCTGTTCGGCCAGTGGGACTGGCGAGGCGTCCCCGTCCTGCCGCCGGAGCTGATGTTCCTGCCCTCCTGGTTCCCGCTGAACATCTACGACTTCGCCTCGTGGGCCCGCGCCACGGTCGTCCCCATGCTCATCATCCTCACGGAGCGGCCTGTCTGCCCGGTGCCGGAGGCGGCCCGCATCGACGAGCTGTACCCGGCGCCGCGCGACCAGATCGACTACGCGCCGCCCAGGCCCCGGCAGGCCCTCTCCTGGAAGCGTTTCTTCCACACCGCCGATGGCGTCCTCCGCCGCTACGAACGGGTGGCTGTCGCGCCGCTGCGCGCGGCCGCCTTCCGCGCCGCCGAGCGCTGGATCATCGCCCACCAGGAAGCGGACGGTTCGTGGGGCGGCATCCAGCCGCCGTGGGTGTACTCCCTGCTCGCTCTCAAGGTGCGCGGCTACGCCAACGACCACCCGGTGATGCGCCGCGGCATAGAGGGTTTTGAGGGCGTCTGGGCGGTAGAGGACGACCAGATATTCAACCCTCAGGCCTGTCTGTCGCCGGTCTGGGACACCGCCCTTGCCGCCATCGGTCTCCTCGATTCCGGCCTGCCGCCGGACCACCCGGCGCTGGTCCTGGCGGGCAACTGGCTCCTGCGCGAGCAGGTGCTGACCGGCGGGGACTGGCAGGTGAAGGCCAGCGGTGTTGAACCGGGCGGCTGGTCCTTCGAGTTCGAAAACGATCTCTATCCTGACACCGACGACGCGGCGGAGGTCCTCATCGCTATCGCCCGCACGAAGCTGCCCGACGAGAATCGCAAGCGGGCGGCGCTGGAGCGCGGCCGGCGGTGGTTGGTGGGCATGCAGTCCGCGAACGGCGGCTGGGGCGCGTTCGACAAGGACAACACCCGCCGCCTGGTCAACGACATCCCCTTCTGCGATTTCGGAGAGGTGATTGACCCACCTTCAGAGGACGTGACCGCGCATATCGTGGAGGCGCTCAGCCTCCTGGGAGACGCCGGCTCGGAGCCGGTGCGGCGGGGCGTCCGCTATCTGCGGCGGGAACAGCGGCCGGACGGCAGCTGGTGGGGGCGCTGGGGCGTGAACCACGTCTACGGGACCGGCGGCGTGCTGCCGGCTCTGAAGGCGGCCGGCGGGGACATGTCGCGGCCGTATGTCCGGCGCGCCAGCCGGTGGCTTCTGGAACATCAGAACGAGGATGGCGGGTGGGGCGAAAGCTGCGATAGCTATGTGGATCCGGCGGCAATCGGCCGGGGGCCCAGCACGCCGTCGCAGACCGCCTGGGCTTTGCTCGGCCTGCTGGCGGCTGAGGGAGCAGGGGACGATGGCCTCCTGCCGCAGGCCATGGAACGGGGCATCGGCTACCTGCTGGACATGCAGGAGGAAGACGGCCAGTGGCGGGAAGACCACTTCACGGCCACCGGCTTCCCCGGCGATTTCTACATCAAGTACCACCTGTACCGGAACTACTGGCCGCTCACCGCGCTCGGCCGTTACAGGCAATCCGTCTGCATGTAGGCAGGCGCCTTCAGGTGCCCGCGGGGCTTGTCGGGGTTAGAGACCGCGACCTACATCGGGCGCTGCCACCGGGCCCTGAGCGGGGCCGGCTAGTCCAACCCCAGGTCTGCCCTCGCCTCGTCCGACATCATTTCGGGGTTCCACGCTGGATCGAAGGTGAACTCCACGTCGACGTCCTTGACTCCGGGCATCAGGCCGACCGTCTCCTGGATCTGCTCAACGACCATCGGCCCGATGGGGCAGGCCGGCGTGGTCAGCGTCATCACGATGTGCACGTTTGAGTCGTCCTTGATGTCGATGTCGTAGATCAGGCCGAGGTCGTAGATGTTGTAGTGCAGCTCTGGGTCATAGACTTCTCGCAGCGCTTCGACGACCACGTCTTCCGTTACCATGGGTTGCTCCTTTAGTCTGTTCCTTCAGTCTTTTCCTTCGCAATCTATTGTAACCCATGCCGGTGCCAGTCCGGACGCTCGCTTCCTCGGGGCGAATTGAGCGCGTCTAATCAACAAAACGGCCGGCGCGGGCCCTTGATTTCCGGCGGCATGGCCGCTACGATGCAAACAAGCGTTTCGCTTATGTGAAAAGGCCTAATCTTATTATCGAATTGCGGTGTCACTTGCCCCTGACCCGCGTCCCGCGGCCGGTCGTACACTATCTCTGTGATGCGCATCCTGCACTTCTCTGACCTCCACCTGGACCGCTCGTTTGCGACGCTGGGCATGGCGTCCAGCGAGGCGGCCAAGCGCCGCGATGAGCTGCGCGCCGCCCTCCGCCGCATCGTGGACCTGGCGATCGAGCGCGACGCGGACGCCCTGACCGTCGGTGGCGACCTGTACGAGCACGACCGCGTCACGCCGGACACGGCGAACTTCATCCGCGAGCAGTTCGCGCGGCTGGCGCCCCGGCCGGTGCTGATCGCGCCCGGCAACCACGATCCTTACCTGCCGGACAGCCTTTACTGGCGCTCGGAGTGGCCGGAGAACGTCCACATCTTCGACAGCATGAGCTGGGACAGCGTTCAGGTTGGCGATGTCGCCGTATGGGGCGTCGGCCACCGAGGGCCCGCCATTCGCGACAACCTGCTGGGCCAGCTCCGCATTGACCGGCCGGGGACCCACATCGCCCTCTTCCACGGCTCCGACATGTCGTCCGTGCCGGAGGGGAAGGACGCGCACTGTCCGTTCGACCGGACGGACGTGGAGCGCTGCGGCGCGGACTTCGTGCTGCTGGGTCACTATCACGAGATGCGTCTGCGGCCGGCCGGCGCGCCCCGCTACGGCTACCCGGGCAGCCCGGAGCCGCTGGGCTTCGGCGAGGAGGGCCCGCACTACGTGCTGGCACTGGAAGCGACCGGTGGGAATGTGTCCGTGGAGTCGGTGCAGGTCAACGAGGTGGGGTACCGGACAGAGGTCATTGATGTTACCGGCCTCACAACCTCGGACAACGTCCGCCGGCGGATACAGGCGTTAGCGGGCGAGGCGGCCCAGTCGGCGGCGATCATGCGCGTCGTGCTGACGGGCCAGCTGGAGGCGGATGTCGATCTGGACCGGCAGGCTTTGCTCGATAACTGTGCGCAGTACTTCCGCTACCTGGACCTCGTCAACCGCACGGCGCCCCCGTTCGATCTCGAGCAGATGCGGGCGGAGTCGACGACCCAGGGCGCCTTCGTGCGGATGATTGAGGAGCGGCTGGCCGCGGCGCCGCTGGACGACCGGGAGGCGCTGGAGCAGGCGCTGCAGTACGGGCTGCAGGCGTTCGCGGGACAGGGGATCCGCCGGCGATGAGGATACGGCGGATCGATGTGGAGGCGTTCGGTTGCCTGAGCGACTTCTCGGCCGACGTGGCGCCGGGCCTGCACGTGTTCTTCGGGCCGAATGAGGCGGGAAAATCGACGCTGCAGCAGGCCATCCTGGCACTGCTGTACGGATTCTATGCCGGCGATAGGGCGCGGCCGGCGGAGAGCGCCCAGCGCCAGCGGTATACGCCGTGGAGCGATGGTCGCTACGCCGCGAAGCTGGAGTACGTCCTGCGGGACGGCGGCGAGTTCCGGGTGGACCGCAACTTCGGCACGCAGGACGTGCCCACCACGGTGTGGGACACCGTCGTGGGTCGGGACCTGACGCAGGAGTTCGGCCTGGGCCGCCACGGCAACGTGCCGTTCATGGCGAAGCAACTGGGGATGCCCAAGGGCGTGTTCGAAGCCTGCGCCTTCGTCTCGCAGGGGGAGCTGTTTGAGATCGCGGGCGCGGGCCGCGCGTCTGCGCGGGAGATTGGCGACACAATCGTCAGCCTGGCGGACACCGGCCGGCGCGACGTCTCGGCGCAGGCGGCGATCGCCCGGCTGGACAGGGTGCTCAAGGAGCAGGTGGGCGGTCCTACGGCGCGAACGACGCCGCTGCCGGTGGCGCGGAATAAGCTGAAGGAGGCCCAGCGGGAGCTCGATGTTATCGAGCAGGCGCGGGCGGAGGTGGCCCGGGAGGCCGCCGAGCTGGACGCCACGATCGCGGATAGCCGGCGGCTGCGCGAGGAGATCACCCGGACGCGGTACCTGGTGGCGGTCGTGGAGGCAGGCGAGCTGCGGAAGCGGCTGGACGGGCTGCGGGAGCTGGCTGAGCGAGAGCAAGGGCTGCAGGCGCGCCTGAGCGTAGCGGAGGCGTTTGCCACCTTCCCCGCGGAAGAGCGTGACCGCGTCCTGCGGGTGCAATCACAGACCAGCGACTTGCGGAAACGGGTGAGCGAGCGGTCGGGCGAGGTCGAAGGCCACCGAAAGCGGCTGGCCGAATTGAGTGGGAAGCGGGAGTCTCTTTCGCGGCGCCGAAACGAACTGTCGGGCCTTGAAGGATACCCCGTCGAGCGCAAGGCGGAGATCGACCGGCTGATGAACGGCTGGCGGAGCGCCGGGACATTGCACGGGCAGGCGCAGGCCCGGCTGGCAGCATCCCGGGAGCAGGCAGAGCACCTGCTGCCGGAGTTCGAGGCGCTGGAGCGCGAGGTGGGGCGGCTGACGCAGGCGGACCGGCAGCGGCTGCTGGCCGAACTGCAGGGGCCGCGTGAGGCGCGCTCAGCCGGTGGGCTGGGGCCGGTCTTGCTTAAGGCGCTCGTCTGGCTGCTGCTGGCGCTGCCCAGGCTGGCGTTGCGGCTGGTGGCGCGGTTGCTTCGCGGCGATGAGCCGGAAGCCGCGCATCCTGAAGCGCCGGCGGCGACCATCGCTGGCGACGCCGCTGAAGTCCTCCAGAAGCACAGCCGGTACCTGGAGATCGCGCCGGTCGTGCGTCAGTACCGGGAAGAGGGGCAGGCGGCTGAGCGCAGCGCCGGGGCGCTCGACGCGGCGGCTGTGCGGCTGCGAGAGGCGCTGGCGGGCCTGGTGGATGACGCCGGCGATCTGGAGGCGGCCTATGCTGTCTTCTGCGAGCGGGCATCGCGGGCGGGCGACTTGAAAGGCATCGACGGACAGATCGCGGCGCTGGACGGGGAGCGGCGGACAGTGGCGGCGGCGATCGGCGAGTTCGAAGGCGATCAGGAGCGGGCGGAGGCGCTGGACGCGCGGCTGCGGCAGGAGCTAGAAGCAACAGGCGGTGCGCGCGGAACGCTGGAGGAGATGGTGCAGGCGTTCGAGGATGGGTGCCAGCAGCGGGCCGCGTACGACGAGGCGAAGCGGGGGTTGGCGGAGGTGGACGGCAAGCGCGCCGCATACCTGATGGGCAAGTCGCCGGCTGAACTCGAGCAGATGTTGGCGAAGCGGGAGCAGGACATCGAGGAGCTCGTCGCGGCGGAACCCGCGCTGGCGGGGGCCCGCACTGGCGTGGGTTGGCAGTCGCTGCGTGAGGCGCTGAAGCAGCGGGAGGAGCAGTCGCAGGACCTGGAGATTCGCAGCGCTCAGCTGAAGACGGCGATCGATTCCGCGCTGAAGGGGCTGCGGCCGCGCGCGGAAGTGGAAGAGGAGATGGAGCGCTACCGCCGAGATGTGGAGTCGCTCGAGCGGTTCGGGAAGGCGCTGACAGTCGCGATCGAGACGACAGAGAAGGCGATGAACGAGGCGCACCGTGACTTTGCGCCGCGGGTCAGCCGGCTGCTGAGCACTGGACTGGAGCGCGTGACCGGCGGCCGCTACCAGAAGGCGTTCTTGGACCCGGCGGACTTCCGCGTCACCACCGAGGTGCCGGAGACCGGCCGCCTGGAGGACGTCGAGATGCTGAGCCGGGGCACGCGTGCCGCCGCTGACCTGTTGCTGCGGGTCGGCCTCGCCCAGCACATG
>JBGQEU010000051.1:0-7478 GCA_041496525.1 Dehalococcoidia bacterium | reverse complement strand
GGCGAGGCTGGGACGCTGGAGGTGACGCCGGAGAGCTTCGAGTTCCTTGCGCGCGGTCTTGAGAGGCGTCGGCAGGCGGAACAGTGATGGAGCGGCGGTCTCCCCGGGCCGGCGTACTCCTGGACCCGCCGGCGCGTGGCCTCACCATCCTCCTGCTGCTGAGCGCGGCGGCTTTCGCCGGCGCCTGGAACTTCACCTTCCTGGCCCCCGTGCTGCCGGAGGTGGCCGCCGACACGGGCGTCTCGGTCACAGCGGCGGGCCAGCTCGTTGCCGTGTCCGCCATCACCGCGGTGGTCTGCCTGGCGTTGCTGGGGCCGCTGTCCGACCGTTACAGCAAGCGGCTGACGTTGATGGCGGGGCTCGTGGCAATGGGCTTGGCCGGCCTGGGTTCCTGGGCCACCTCCTCTTATGGGCTGCTCATGGGGATGCGGGTGCTGAGCGGGATCGGTGATGCCCTGGTGCTGCCCAGCGCCGCCGCCGCGGTGGCCGACCACTTTCGGGGCAAGGACCGGGAGGTGGCGCTAAACATTCTGCTGGTGCCCATGGGGAGTGCGGTGGTCGTCGGCCTGCCCGCTGTGGTGCTGATTTCGGACGCCTCAAGCTGGCACGCCGCCTTTCTCGTCTTCGCGCTCCTCAACTTCGGAGTCCTGGCCGGCGTGCGCTGGCTGCTGCCACCCGTTCCGCGCGTCGCGCCGGCCCGGCAGCGCCTCGTGGACCACTACCGTGAGAGCTACCGCCAGGTGCTGGGCCAGCGGAGCGCCGTCATCGTGCTGGCTGCGGCCGTCCTGGGCGCGACCGTATGGAACGGCATGGTGACGTACGCCGGCGCTTTCTTCAGGGACGACCTGGACGCCAGCGGCGCCGGGCTCTCCGGCCTCTTCGCCGCGCTGGGCGGCGCTTACGTGGTGGGCGGAGCCACCGGTGTGGCCCTGGCGCGCCGCATCCGCCCTCGGCGCATCGCCATCTGGTCCGCGGTGGCCGCGGCGTGCCTGCTGCTTCCGGTGGTGACGTCAACGGATGTCATCCCGGTGACAGTGTTGCTGGCGGTTGGCTTCGCTGCGTCCCGGGCGCCGGGCATCGCGGCCCTGAACAACATGCTGCTGGACATGGCGCCGCGGGCCAGTGGCACGGCGGTCTCGGCTTACGGTATCGTGGCTGCCTCGGGAGCGCTGGCAGGGGCGGCCAGCGGCGGTCTGGCCATCGAGTTCGACGGGTACATCGGCATGGCCGCCTGGTTCACGGCCCTGGCGCTGGGCGCCATCCTTCTGCTTCTGTTACCGCTGGAGGAGCGGGTGAGGGCCGCGGCGACGCCCTGAAGATAGCGGCAGGCCGGCCTACGTCGGCTTGCGGCCGCGAAAGCGGAACGCCCATGGGTTTGAGTCCACAGTCGCGTCCACGAACCCGGCGCTTTCCAGGCGGGCGGCGAAGGTATCGGGGTCCACAGGCACGCACGTGTCGAACAGGTGGTACAGCCGCCAGCGCAGGCTGGTCCGGCTGTCCGTTCCGGCAAACGACGCGCCCGCCTGGAGCACCCGGAAGGTCTCGGCCAGCAACCTGTCCTGCAGCTCGGGCGAGGGCACGTGGTGCAGCATCGTGAAGCACACGGCGCCGGAGAACGCGCCTTCCGGGAATGACATCTGCGTGGCGTCGCCTTCGACCACCGTCACCGTCGTCCCATCCATCCTCTTCTTCAGCGACTCCGCCAGACGCGGATCGATTTCAATGCAGGTCAGCCGCGGCAGTTTCGTCCGCAGGACATTGGTAGTGAGGCCGGGGCCCGGTCCGATCTCCAGCACGTCGTCCCCCAGGTCCACATCGTCCAGCGTCCACGGGATGATGCGGCCTTCAACGAGCTTACCCCAACCCGCCGAGCGGCAACTCCAGCGGTGCAGCAGGTTCATCGGCCCTCTCCTTGCCGCGCAGTATACCCGAATCGCCGCCGGCCGCGGGCCAGCACGGCAACGAACAGCGGGGCCCGCCACGCGGCAGCTAGCCCAGCAGGAAAGTGACGGCCATCGCAATGGCGGCCAGGCCCATGATTATGACAGTGGCCGCGCCCAGGAGGTTGGACAGCGGGCCGTTGCGGTGGCGGCCCACGATCCGCTTGTCGTTGCTGACCACGATGATCGCTGCGATCAGCAGCGGGGAGATCACCCCGTTGACAACAGCGGCCGCGAAGAGGGCGCGGATGGCGCCCACGCCGGACAGGGCGATCGCCAGTCCGACAAGTGTGGAGACGGCGATCGCCAGGTAGAACTGCGGCGCGCCGGAGGGCTTCTCCTCCAGGCCTTCTCGCCAGTCGAAGACCTCGGCGATGGCGTAGGCGGCGGACCCGGCCAGCACTGGGATCGACAGAAGGCCGGTGCCGATGAAGCCGATGGCGAAGATGATCGTCGCCTTGTTCCCCGCCAGCGGCCGCAGCGCCTCCGCCGCCTCGCGGGCCGTGGTTATATCGCGCGAGCCTGAGGTGAAGATGGTGGCTGCCGTCGTGAGGACAATGAAGTAGAAGATGAGATTGGCCAGCAGCATTCCGATGTCGACGTCGATCTCTTCGCGGCGGATCTCTACCTCGTCGCCCCGTGCGATGTGATGGCGGTGCATCTCCTCCACCTCTTCCGACGTCTGCCAGAAGAAGAGGTAGGGGGATATCGTGGTGCCCAGGACCGCGACCATCGTGGTGATGAATGTCGCGTTGAAGTGGATGGCGGGCAGGAATGTGTTCTTGACGGCCTTCCCCCAGTCCGGCCCGGCAAAGAACGCATCGATGACATAAGCGAAGAGCGCCAGAGTCAGGAACTTCAGGTACGTCGCGAAGATTCGATAAGGAACCAGTATCTCGCTCACGGCGATGCCCAACGCCACGCCGACGATGGTGGGGCCGACGGGGATGCCGGTGAGCAGATCGATGCCGGCGGCCACGGCCGCGATATCGGCGCCGATGTTCACCGTGTTCGCGACGAACAGCAGGGCGACGAGCGCCATGAGCAGCGACCGCGGGTAGTGGCGGCGGAGAGCTACTGCCAGGCCGCTGCCGGTCATCAGGCCGATGCGGGCGCACATGTTCTGCACGGCGGCGTTCAGCGGCAGGGTGAGAAGGCTGGTCCAGAGGAGGCTGTAGCCCGTTTGCGCGCCCGTCACCGAGTACGTGGCGATGCCGGAAGGGTCGTCGTCAGAGGCGCCGGTGATGACGCCCGGGCCGGGCAGCCGCCAGACGTCGGCGGCGATCTGTCGGACGCGCGCCAGCCCGGTGCGGACGGCTGTCATATCCAGTCGCGGTAACGGAAGTAGGCCAGCGTCAGAAGGGCCACAACTAGCATCACGCCCACCACGGTGCCAAACCCCCAGCCGCTGTCAGTGGGCGGCCAGAACCCGGAAGTGAGGTTCATGCCGTAGATTCCGGAGATCAGGGTGCCGATGGTCAGGGGCACGAAGGCGACCGTCAGGATCTTCATCACCTCGTTCAAGCGGTTGGACACCACCGAGAGGTAGGTGTTGAGCGCGCCGTCCGCCAGGTCCCGCAGCGCCTCCACCAGGTATTCGATGCGCACGAGGTGGTCGTAGACGTCTCGGTAGTAGATCGCCGTCTCTTCGCGGATCAGCTTGGGGTACTCGCCGCGCGAGAGCCGGTTCATGATGTCGCGCTGAGGAGTCGTGGCCCGCCGCAGGCGCAGGGCGTTGCGCTTGACCATCATGATCTGCCGCAGGAGATGTGTCTCCGGCCGGTGCAGCACTTTCTCCTCAATGCTGTCGATGGTGTCATCGACGGCGTCGACGATGGGGAGGTATTCGTCCACGAGGGCGTCTAGCAGGCCGTGCAGGAGCCAGTCCGCCGTGTGGGTGAGGATGTAGTCGTCGCGGCGGCAGCGCTCGCGGTACTGTTCAATGGCCGGCACCGGCTCCCGGTGGCAGGACACCACGTAGTTCGGCCCGAGGTAGAAGTCCACCTCAATTGCGTCCAGCTCCCGGTCCGGCTGATAGGTCGTCAGGGCCTGGACCACGAGGAAGAGGTAGTCGCCGTGGTCATCGACCTTCGCCGGGTCCAGTCTCGGCGAAAGGCAGTCCTCGATAGTGAGGGGATGGAAGCGGAAGACCTCGCGCAGGACAGCGGCGTCCTCTTCGGAGCGGGTGAAGAGGTCCAGCCAGAGCAGCGCGCGGGGGTCCGCCAGCGCCCGCCGGAACTCGGTCGGATCTGCCGTCTCAACCAGCGTGCCATCGCCGTTGCGGTAGAACGCCGTCAACTGCGTCTGCGCGGCCATGTCGAGCGCATTGTACGCGAAGCACGCGCGCGGGACGAGCGGCGGGGGCGGCCAGCCGGAGGGAGGTGTCGAGAGGCAGGTTCCGGCTGGCCGCGGGGACGTGCAGTCGGGCGCTCAGGCGACGGCGGTCTTCTGACGGCCGGGCGGCGGCGTCTTCGCCGCTACTGGCGCTGGCTTCTTCGCGAGCCGGGTTGGCCGCCTTCTGGCCGCCGCCTTCGGTCGCGTCGCTGCCGGCGTGGCCGCCGCCCTGCGGCCTGCGCGCTCGACTTCGATTGTGCACTCGGAGAGGACGGCGGCCAGGGCGCCCGCGGCGGCCAGGATCGGGGCGAAGACAGTGCCGACGACGCCGACGGTGAGCGGGAATTCGGCCACGGTGTGGCGGCCGTGCTTGACGACGATCCGCCGCACGTTCCCTTCGTGGAGGAGCTCCTGAACTCTGTCCAGCAGCTGCGGGCCGCGGACGTGGAACGACTCCTTCCCTGCTTCTTCACGGGCACGTGTCTGTTCCATGGTTGACCTCCTTTGCCCCCGCCTCCGGCGGGGAGCAATCGATTTCAGACCACGATTAAGCTACGGCCGGCGCACCCCGCGCGGAGAGAGCCGAATGGCCCGTAAAGGTGCGGCTGAGCGGACTGTATGACGCCGGCGGCTGGTCAGCCCTTGACGACGCCGATGGGCCGCATCCGGCAGACCTTCCTGGCGATGCCGGCCTGGTCCAGGACGTCCACCACCAGCGCCACGTCCTTGTAGGCCTCGCTGGCCTCTTCCGCCAGCAACGCCCGGTTCTGCGCGCGGACGTAGATGCCCCGGTCCAGCAGCCGCTGGGCCACGTCCACGCCCTTCAGCACGCGCTTGGCCTCGCCGCGGCTGCGCACGCGGCCGGCGCCGTGGCAACTGGAGCCCCAGGTCTCCGCCATCGCCTGCTGCGTGCCGACGCAGATGTAAGAGTAGCGGCCCATGTCGCCGGGGACGAGCACCGGCTGGCCCAGGCGCTGGTATTTCGCGGGCACATCCGGGTGGCCGGGAGGGAAGGCCCGGGTGGCGCCCTTACGATGGACGCAGAGGATCAGCTCGTGGCCGTTGACCCGGTGGCGCTCCATCTTGGCGATGTTGTGTGCCACATCGTATACCAGGAACATACCCAGATCTGCGCGCGGGTCTCTCCCCAGCACGCGGCTGAAGGCCTGCCGCGTCCAGTGGGTGATGAGCTGGCGGTTGCAGAAGGCGAAGTTGGCGGCGGCGGTCATGCCGGCCAGGTAGTCCTGTCCCTCTTTCGACTTGATGGGCGCGCAGGCCAACTGCTTGTCCGGCAGGTGAAAGTCGTAGCGCTGGGTGGCCTCTTCCATAACGTCGAGGTAGTCCTGGCACGTCTGGTGGCCGAGCCCCCGCGAGCCGCAGTGGATGAAGACGAGCACCTGGCCGGGGCCCGTGATGCCCATGGCGGCGGCGGCCTCCGGATGGAACACTTCATCGATGATCTGGACCTCCAGGAAGTGGTTCCCGGAGCCCAGGGTGCCGAGCTGCGGGGCCCCGCGCTCCTTGGCTCTCCGGCTCACCTTGTCCGGGTTGGCGCCGGGCACGGCGCCCCCGCTCTCGATGGTCTCGATGTCCTCCGGCCAGGCGTATCCGTGTTCCAGCGCCCAGCGGGCGCCCTTTATCAGCACCTCGTCGATCTCTTTCGGGGAGGCGCGCACCTGCCCGGACCCGCCTATCCCGGAGGGGATGTCGCGGAAGATCTGATCCATGAGCGGCCTGACAACAGGCCGCACCTCCTCCTCCGTCAGGTTGGTGCGCAACACGCGGGTGCCGCAGTTGATGTCGAACCCCACGCCGCCGGGCGAGATGACGCCATCATCTATGCGCATGGCCGCCACGCCGCCGATAGGAAAGCCGTATCCCCAGTGGATGTCCGGCATAGCCATCGAGTACTTGACGATGCCGGGCAGGAAGGCGACGTTGGCCACCTGCTCGATCGCCTGGTCCTCGCCCACGATGTCCAGCATCTCTTCGGAGGCGAAGATGAGGCCGGGCACGCGCATGCCCGCCTTATAATCCTGCGGCAGCAACCAGCGCCAGTCGTCGATCTTCTGCAACACGTGTTTCCGGTTAGTTCCCACTAATGCATCTCCCCGAGGAACCGGCACCAGACGTAAGGGACGGGCAGAGGCGTGGTGTGCCCGAGTTCCTGGTCTCCAGTTCCCTCTTTGTCATATATCGAACAGGACCTTCGCCCGGTAACCGCTGTCCTCTCGCCCGATCTCCAACATGTGGCGGGTTACGGCCTTCACGCCGAAATGCAGGTCATGGCGGTCGCGGTCGATGCGCTCGCCGAAGGCACGGGCCCGCAGGCGGGTGCCGGTCAGCTGGTCGACCTGGAAGCGCCGGAAGAGCATCTCCTCCGCATCCAGGTAGTAGAGCAGCTCGCTCAGCCACCTGATCAGGAGCGTCTCGGTATCCCGCCCATGCACTTCGATGCATCGCTCCTCGCGCTCCTCGACGCCCCCGAGGTCGGCCATGAGGGCGAACATCCCCGCCGCGGCGTTAGCGAACAGCTCCGGCAGGTCGCCGCCGTAAGCGATTATGCCCGCGTCTGCGGTGTGCTCAAAGACCTCGAACGGCGGGCGCGCTTTCGTCGTCTTGATTCCCCCGCGACATTATAGGCCGGTCACGTGTTGGCTCAGTTGCTCGTTGTAACAAAATGGGTTGTCGCGACATTTATTAGGTGAAGGAATCGTAAATTTATCGAGTAAACGTCATAACAGGTTAACAATTGGGTAACCTTCCCAACGGGCCGGCGTTCTACTCGGCGTAAGTCAGACAATTCGAGGGGCGACCTCCTTCTGGTCCGCCACACGGCGGACAACGAGAGGCAGTCTGGGGCGGGCTGCCTCTCGTGCTTTCTGTGCGGCGGGCAGAACCGTTTAAGTTACGCCATCGTACCCACAGGCAGAATCAGCGACGGAGGTGACCCATGCGCGGCGCGCTCTTGCTGTCCACCCTCGGCATTTCCCTGCTCGCCATCGCCGGTTTCGCGACTCTCGAGGCAGGTCAAGCGCGTGCGCAGGCCACCGTGGCCGTCGGAGTCGACAACTACTACTTCTGCGAACAGTCGTTCGATGGCGGTGTTTGCGAGAAGACGATCAGCGCGGGCGACACCGTGAAGTGGGAATTCGCGGCGGGTCCGCACACGGTTACTCAGTGCATCGACGCTTTCACGGTTTG
>JBGQEU010000050.1:0-7493 GCA_041496525.1 Dehalococcoidia bacterium | reverse complement strand
TCCACATGGGGTCTTTCGGCGCCGCGCTGGACGCCTTCAGCCTGTTCCAGGTGCCTACTTACGCCCCGGCCGAACGGATAAGGCCCGCGGCGCTGTCCAATTTGCTGGTCCGGCTGCGGTCAAAAGGGTTCTTGCTGCTGGAAGAGATCGAACGCGGTACCACCTTTCGCAAGATGGTGCAGCGCATGGATTGCGGGTGGGCGGTGGGAGTGATGGTGGACATCATGGCCCGGCGGGACCGCGGTGTGCGCTGTCGCGTGGGGCAGGGCGCCGGCTGGTTCGAGACGGGGGCTGTCCGCCTGGCGCTGGAACGGCAGGCCAGGATCATCCCCATCTTCGTTCTGTGGACGGGCGAGAAATACCGGATAATCGTTGACGAGGAGTTCCGTCCCGTGCCCACCGGAAACCTGGAGCAGGACATAGACGAGAATACCCGCGAATTCATCGAGGAGCGTATCGCGCCCTGGATCGAAAGGCATCCCGGACAGTGGATGCAGGCGCTATGGGCAAGGCTGGAGCCGGTTGGGACGGAGGGCACGCGCCCGCGCGGGCGGTCTAGAGCGGGCGTTCCTCGAAGTATATGAGGCACTCACCCGAAGAAGTGGGGTAGTACTCCTCCCGAGTGGCTAACCCATCGCTGGGGCCGCTGAAATCCAGCGTTGTCACCACGGTGTCGCCGCCCTGGAGCGGTGACTCAAACGTGAATTCGGGGTAGGAGAAGACGAAGTCGCCGATGAACGTGCTGTCGAGATCGTAGACCGCCATCATCTCGCCGTCCGAGATGTAACCATCGACGTAGGTGGCTTCGTACAGGGAGATGGCGTGTGGTACCAGGGTGCCTTCGGTCGGGCCGAAGCCGCAGTCGTTATACGTTACGGTGTAGGCGAAGGCCCAGGTGCCGGTGGTGATGTAATTCTGCGCCGGTGGGAGCGTAGGTTGGGGTGTTGGCTGTGGCGTTGGCTGTGAAGTTGGCGGTGGCGGTGGCGGTGGCGCCTGGGTCGGCTGAGGGGGCTGGACCGGGATCGTCTGGACCGGTGGCTGCTCGACCGGCGGCGCGGTCACCGGGCCGATGGGCGGGGTGGGAGACGGCTCACCGAGGGCTGCCCGCACCCGGTCATCCAGCAACTGCGCGATACGGACAGCCTCCGCCCGCTGCGGTTGCCCGTTCCGGTCACCGACAATCGCTGTTCCCACGAGATTCTGGCGCACGAATCGGACGACGGTCAGCCGGCGAGTCTCTTCTCGCAGACCAAGCTGGGGTGCAGCGTCCGTCAGCGGCCGCGACGCGCCGAGGCCGAGCTCCGCCCCGCGAGAGTCTTCGCCGATGCCGTCAGAAGGGAAATCGAGCACACCGCCCTGGGGCGTCATGTCCGCGCAGTTCACCACCCGGGGGTTGGCGATCAGCTCGGGCTCGAACCCCTGGACGGTCTTCTCCGCGGCGTCATGGCTGGTGAACAACTCGATTTCGGTGCTGGCCAGGAAGACACTGCTCTGCGCGGGTGATGTGGCCTGGCCTGCCGGTGGGCTGGCCTGCGGCTGTGCCGCCGGCGCCCCTGCCGGGGCCTGAAGTACGGAGCGGTAACCAGAAACGCGCTCTGTGCCCGGCGCGGGGTAGCTCACCCCGGGGCAGGCGGTCTTGGCCACATCCGGGTTGGTTACAGGGCCCAGAAAGGCGGACTGGAATGCTGAGTAGGCCGCCCCCAGATCGTCGGCCGCCAGGACGAGGCCCTTGAGATCCTTCTCACCGATCGCTGCTGTCCCACCGCCACTGGAACCACCGAAGACGACAAAGGCCAGGGCGACCGCGCCGACCAGCACAGCGGCTGCCGCCGCCACCAGGACGATACCGCGGGGCCGCCCCTTCGGGCTCGACTCGGGGGCGATGTCCGGTACCCCAACCGCCTTCTCTTCGATGGCCTCGGCCGCCGGCGGCTCCGGGCGTGCGGCCTCGGGCGCCGCCACCGCCTTGTCTTCGATCGTGTCGGCGGCCGGCGGCTGTGGGCGGGCGGCTTCAGGCGCCGCCACCGCCTTGTTTTCGATCGCGTCGGCGGCCGGCGGCTGCGGGCGGGCGGCTTCGGGCGCCGCCACCGCCTTGTCTTCGATCGCGTCGGCGACCGTTTGCTCCGAGCGCAGGGTGTCCGGCAAGACGTACTCCGTGGCCGCGATCGGCTCGACGACGGTGGGGGCGCTCTCCATTGACTCCCGGCAGGCGCGGGCGGCTCTCTCCAGGTCGGCTGCCAGTTCGGATGCCGTCTGGTATCTGTGCTCGGGGTCCTTGTCCAGGCAGCGTTTGATTATCTCCACCACGGCCGGTGGTTGGCCCGCCAGCGGGCGCAGGTCCAGCGGCTGGTTGCGGACCGCCGCCGCCATCTCTTCCATGGTGCCGCGGAACGGGGGCCTGCCGGTGAGGATGTCGTAGAGGGTGGCGCCGGCGGAGTAGATGTCCGAGCGGTGGTCGGTGATGCCCATGAACTGTTCGGGCGCTGCATATGACAGGGTGCCCAGGAAACCGCCCGGCATCGTCAGCGTGCCGCCGCTCAACTGGCGGGAGATGCCGAAGTCGGCAACCTTGACGGCATCGTCTGGCCCCACAAGGATGTTGTCCGGCTTGATGTCCCGGTGCACCACGCCGCGCGCCGCCGCCTCTTCCAGCGCCCGCGCTATCTGGACGGCGATCTCCAGCGCCCGCGCTGTGGGGAGCGGCCCGGGCTCCATCAGGGTGCGCAGCGTGGTCCCTTCCACGTACTCCATGACTATGAAGTAGTGGTCTGCCTGGAC
The DNA here is from genome assembly GCA_041496525.1 of Dehalococcoidia bacterium. Taxonomy (GTDB): domain Bacteria; phylum Chloroflexota; class Dehalococcoidia; order SM23-28-2; family RBG-16-64-32; genus JBGQEU01. The sequence continues at coordinate 4,715 of JBGQEU010000050.1, read as the reverse complement.
GCCGTAGTCCAGCAGGTGCACGGTGTACGGCGACCGCAGCAGGACACCTATATGCGCCTCGCGCTCGAAGCGCTCGCGGTAGGTCTTGTCCCGTGTCAGGTAAGGGTGAAGGATCTTGACGGCGACGCTGCTGTCATCGCGGCGGTCCACGCCCTGGTAGACGGATCCCATGGCGCCGCTGCCCAGCAGCTGTAGGAGCCTGTAGTGGGAGAGGATCCGCGGCGGTTTTGAACTTCGGGAGGATGAGCGCGCCATATCCTGTGAACTCGCCCTAACGGGTCTGCCTCATGATAGCATGACGGTCCGGAATTGGAGGCGTTACACTGGCCTGCCGAGGTTGCCGGCGATGCTGCTGCTCCCCGCCGCCGGCATGCGGGATGCCTCTGAAGGACACGCTATGTATAGTGGCACTTGCACGCCGGGGCCCCGAGCGGCCCGAATTCCCTGTTCGAGGTGAAGCAGATGGGCGAGATTACAGGTGGTGAGCTTCTGGTCAGAAGCCTGCATGCCGAAGGCGTGCGGCACATCTGGGCGATCCCCGACGGCACGTACATGATCTTTCTGGAGGCGCTGGAGCGGCTGGGCCCGGAACTGGGGATGCAGCTGCTGGTGCCCGGTCACGAGGCGGCGGGAGCCCACGCTGCGGATGCGATGACCCGCGTGACGGGCGCGCCGGCAGTCGTGATGGCGTGTGCCGGGCCGGGCGCGGCGAACCTGATCTCCGGCGTGTTGTGTGCGCAGGATGAAGGTAGTCCCGTGGTGGCGATCACTACCGCTCGCCGCGCCGACATCGCCTACCCGCACCTGGGCGGAATGCAGGTCCTGGACCAGCAGGCGTACTTCCGGCCGGCCGTGAAGTGGAACACCCAGGTGAACCAGTGGAAGCGCATCCCGGACGCGGTGCGCCAGGCCTTCAGGGTGGCGATGGCGGGCCGGCCGGGGCCGGTGCATATCGAGTTCCCGGAGGATCTGCTGCTGCAGAAGGGCGAGGCGGAGAGCGTAGACGTGTGGGAGCGGAGCGAGTTCGCCCGGCCCAGGTCCTTCGCCGATCCCGAGCTGGTGCGCAGGGCGGCGGAGCTGATGTTGGACGCCCGCCTGCCCCTGATCCACTGCGGCGGCGGGACGCAGCGGGCCGGGGCAGGGGCCGAAGTCCAGGCCCTGGCCGAGTACCTCGGGTGCCCGGTGACGACCGGCGCCGGCTCCCGCGGGATCATCCCGGACGGACACCCGCAGGTGACCCAGCCGGTATCGCCCGCCTCTGCGGTCGTCAAGAACATGGCGGATGTGGTACTGGCCGTCGGGACCAGGTTCGGAGAGCTGGACTTCTGGGGCCGGCCGCCGGTCTGGGGCCACTCCTCCCGCCAGAAGGTCATCCAGGTGGACGTCGACCCCCGGAACATCGCCCTGAACCGGCCCGTGGAAGCCGCGCTGGTGGGCGACGCCAAAGCCGTCCTGGGGCAGGTGCTCAACGCCGTCCAGGCGCTGACCGGGCCGCGACCGGTCTACGAGCAGATCGGTATCATAAGGGATGTTGACCAGAAGTGGCGCGGCGAGATGGACGGGCGTGTCGCCGATATGCAGCGCCGACCGATGGTGCCCGGCCAGATCTTCGCTGTCGCCAACGATTTCTTTCCCCCCGACGCCATCGCCGCGCTCGATGGAGGCAACACCTGCGTCTGGGCGGCCCATTATCTTTTGATCCGGGAGCAGCGGTCGATGCTGTGGACCTCCAACGCCGGGCACCTGGGCACCGGCCTGCCCTTCGCGATAGGCGCAAAGATCGCGGCGCCGGAGCGGACGGTGTTCGCCGTCTGCGGAGACAGCGCATTCCGGTTCAACATGCAGGAACTGGAGACGGCGGCCCGCTACCAGCTGCCCATCACCGTCGTTGTGGCCGTGGACGGGGCATGGGGGATGGAGAAGAGCGCCCAGCGGCGCGTCTGGGGGCGGGAAGCGCCCTGGTTCGGCTGCGACCACGCGCCGGTGAGGTATGACCGCGTGGCCGAGGCCATGGGCTGCCACGGCGAGTACGTGGATAGGGCGGCGGACCTGCGGCCGGCCCTCGAGCGGGCGGCGGCGGCCGGCCGGCCGGCGGTGATCCACGCCGCTGTGGACCCGGTGGAGAACGAGAACCCGCCGGGACTGGCGCTGTGGGCGGCCGCGCGCGCCGGCGCGAAGAGCTAGGGACCGGAGATGAGAGACCTGGAGGGCAGGGTAGCGCTGGTCACCGGCGGTGGCTCCGGCATCGGGCGGGCGACGGCCGTGGCGCTGGCGGAGGCCGGGGCGGCAGTCGTCATCGCGGATATCGATGACCCCGGCGCGCAGGAGACGGTGCGACTCATCGCGGAGGCCGGGGGACGCGCGGCGGCGGTCCGCACTGATGTGACGCAGCCGGAGGACCTGCAGCGAATGGTGTCCTTCACAGAGGAGACGTTCGGAAGGCTGGACATCTTTCACAACAACGCCGGTATCAACACCGGCTGGCCCCGGTTCCCAGAGGTGGCCCGCGAGAGGTGGGAGAGGACGGTGGCGGTCAACCTGACGGCGGTCATCGGCGCGATCCAGGCGGTGGTGCCGGCCATGCGCCGCAGCGGTGGCGGCGCCATCGTCAACAGCGCCTCCCTGGCCGGGCTCATCGCGTACGACACGGAGCCCATCTATGCCGCCACCAAACACGGCGTGGTGGGCCTGACCCGGGCGCTGGCCTTCCTGAAGGACGAGGCGGGCATCCGGGTGAACTGCGTCTGTCCCAGCTTCGTCGACACGCAACTGCCGCGGCGGCGGCTGGAGTCGATGCCCCCCGCGGAGCGAGAGCGCTGGGAGGCCGTGCTTACGCGGATGCCGATGCTGGCCCCATCGGAAGTCGCGGAGGCGGTGCTGGCGCTGGTGCGGGACGAGTCGCTGGCGGGCGAGGCGATGGCTGTGATGTACGGGCAGCCGCGGCGCCTGGTGCCGGCGGCGATGAGCGTGCGGTAGCAGCGAGGAGGGCGAAGTGAAGGAGCTGAACGGGAAGGTTGCGGTAGTCACGGGCGCCGCCAGCGGCATCGGGCGGGCGATGGCGGAGCGCTTCGCGGCCGAGGGTATGAGAGTCGTGCTGGCGGACGTGGAGGAGGAAGCGCTGAAGCAGACGCAGCGCGAGCTGAAGGCGAACGGGGCGGCCGTTGTCGCGCGTCAGACGGACGTGTCGCGCGGGGAGGACGTGGAGGCGCTGGCGAAGTTTGCCATCGATACGTTCGGTGCGGTCCACGTCCTTTGCAACAACGCGGGGGTGGGCGTCGGCGGCGTGACCTGGCAGAACACGGCGAAGGACTGGGAGTGGGTGCTAGGCGTCAACCTCTGGGGTGTCATCCACGGCGTCCGCGCCTTCGTGCCGATAATGCTGGCGCAGGGGGACGAGTGCCACATCGTGAACACCGCCTCCGGAGCCGGCCTGCACACCCGTCCCTGGCTGGCGATGTACTGCGCCAGCAAGCATGCAGTGGTCGCCCTTTCAGAGTCGCTACACTTCGAGCTGACACTCACGGGGTCAAACGTAAGAGTGTCGGTGCTTTGTCCCGCGGTCGTGAACACGCGCATCGGGGAGTCGGGGAGGAACCGGCCGGCGGACCTGCTCAACAAGGCAGACGACGGGAATCCGGCGCAAATGCAGGCCATGGAACAGGCCTTTCGCGCCCTGCTGGCGACGGGGCTGCCACCGGCGGCTGTCGCCGAGGCAGTGGTCGACGCCATCCGGAATGAGCGGTTTTACATAATCACACACGAGGAGACGCGGGCCAGGGTGCGCGCCCGGATGGAGGATATGGTGGAAGGGCGGAACCCAACGCTACAGCCGCTGGCCTAGTCCGGTTAGACGAGACGATCGGCCGGCCGGGTGGTTGCCGGACGGCCGCAGATGCCGGGGCGTCCCTAGACCGGAGCGCCGGGGGCCACGAGGGGCCACGGCCGGACGCGTTCCATCACCAGCGCCAGGTCCAGCAGGAGCGCGTCTTCGTGGCGGCGGGCGTAGGCCTGGAGACCGATGGGGAGGCCGTTGTTGTTGAGCCCGGCCGGGATCGACACCGCCGGGTAGCCGGAAAGGTTGGCGGGGATCGTGAGGGCGCCGGCGTTGTACGGGCTGATAGGGACTTCGCCGACGCTGTAGGGCACCGGGCCCTCGGCCGCGAACGGTTCCATGGGGCTCGTCGCACAGAGGACGATATCGACCTGCTCGAATAGGTCTGCCATCGCCTCGTTCATTTCGACGCGGAAGTTCTCCACCTCGGCGCCGTGCCAGGCGCGGTATTGCGGCGAGGCCTGCATGGCGAAGTGGATCTCCATCGTCAGGTCGTCCTTGCAGTCCGGCCAGTAGGCATTCAGGTCGGCGAGCAGGGATGGCAGCCCGGCCCGCGCCCAGGCCAGGCCGTTCTCCGGCACCTTGACGTCGATGTCCACCCGCCTCAGGCGGGCCGCTTCGACCAGGACGTCCGCGGCCTCGCGCACCACGCGCTCCACTTCCGGGTGGACGACGGCGTTGCCGAGATTGGGCGCGACCGCCACGCGCAGCCCCTGGAGGCCGGACTTGCCGAGGCTGGTCTCCCAGCCTTCTTCCCGGCGCGGCAGGCTGAAGGGGTCGCGCGGGTCGTACCCGGTGGTGACGTCGTACCAGCGGGCGGCGTCGCGTACGCTGCGCGAGACCGTGCCCTTGACGGCAGCCAGCATGCCGTACTGCACCTTGG
>JBGQEU010000049.1:0-7565 GCA_041496525.1 Dehalococcoidia bacterium | reverse complement strand
CTGGAGGATATCTGCGAAGCGGGCCACCAGATCGACGTCGCGGGCGTCCATCACCTCGGTGATCACCGGCAGCCCGGTCTCCGCCCTGGCGGCCGCCAGGATATGCAGCCCCTTCTCCCCGTGGCCGCGGAAGGCGTACGGGCTGGTGCGCGGCTTGTAGGCGCCGCCGCGCAGGATATGCCCGCCGGCCGCCTTCACCGCCCGCGCCGCCTCCAGCACGTTCTCCTCGCTATCGACCGAGCACGGCCCGCCGATGACGACGATCGTCCCGTTCCCGATCTCCACCGGGCCCACCTTGACCACGGTGTTGTACGGGTTGACCTCCCGGCTGGCCAGTTTGAACGGCTTGCTGATGCGGACGACGCTGTCGACGCCGTCCACCACGCCCAGCTCGTCGATCAGCTCCGGGTAGACATGGCCCAGGACCGCCACGACCGTGCGCTCGTCGCCGTGGATGCGGTGGTCCTTGAACCCCAGCTCCCTTATGTGTTTCTGTACCCCAAGGATCTGCTCCTCTGTGGCGCCAGTCTTCATTATCACGATCATTGTTAGCTCCTTAATTGGTCTCACCTATCACGCGGAGCGCTTCGCTCTGCCTGCGGGCCGTTTTCTGCTAGGAGATCTGGCTCTCGATGTCCGGCCGGAGCACCCGAGCGCCGCGCAGATAAACGTGCTTGACGTCACGCGCCGGCTTTTCGGTATTCACGTGGAGGAGCACCCGCAGGCACATGGGGAGGGCGTACGGCTTGTTCATCTCGTGCCCGCAGAGCATCGCCACGTGCGTCCAGCCCAGGTCTTCCCTGGCTGCCCTGGCAGGGAACTCGGCGTTAAGGTCGGGAGTCATCGTAAAGAAGGCCGAGGCGACGTATTCCGCGTCGATCTCGTTGGCCTTCAGCATGGTGGTGAGGAGCTCCTTCGTGGCCTCGAGGATGGCCTCGACCGTATTGGCCTCGACGGTGGTGGCGCCCCTGACTCCCCTGATTAGCATGCCGACATCCTCGAACCCTTCGGCGGCCCCGCCGCGGCAGTCCGGACGGACAGGCTAACTCGAGCCAAAGATACCGGCCCGAGAGCGACTACGATAGACGCGGCCGACGGTATTCGCCCCTGGGCGAATCCGAGCGGCCCTACGCAGCTGCTCCCCGCCGGCCGGTGACCACCTCCACATATGCTCTCACCCTCGCTGTCTGCTCTGACGGATCGGAGCGATCGATCTCGTCAATGATGGCGCTCCCAATCGCCGCCGCCTCTGCCATGCGGGCGACCGCCTGGAAGTGCTTAGGCTGAGATATACCAAATCCTACCGCAATTGGCAAGTCCGTGAAGCGCCGCACGCGCTCCACGAAGGCGCTGAGGCCGGGCGGCAGCTCATGGCGGGCGCCGGTCACCCCGGTCACGCTGACGCAGTACACAAAGCCGGAAGCGAGCCGCGCCACCTGGCGGATACGCTCGTCCGTGCTCGTGGGGGCCAGCAGATAGACGAGGCGAACGTTGTTCTCGAGGCAAGCCCGGCGCAGAGGCCCGGACTCCTCCGGCGGCAGATCGACGACGACCAGCCCGTCCCCGCCGGCGGCCGCCACGTCCCGGGCGAAATCGGCGACGCCGTACGCCAGGATCGGGTTGTAGTAGCCCATCAGCAGCAGCGGCACCTCTACCCCGGCCGTGCGCAATTTCCTCACGACGTCAAGGCAGATAGCCAGCGTCACTCCCCGCTGCAGGGCATGGAAGGAAGAGCGCTGGATCGTACTGCCCTCGGCCAGGGGATCGGAGAACGGCACACCCAGCTCCACCAAGGCGGCGCCCCCCGCGACCAACGCCGGGACCAGCCGCAACGTCGATTCCACGTCCGGGTAGCCCACCGTCAGGAACGCCACGAGACCAGCCCGGGCCTCCGCCTTCAGCCGGGCAAAGGCGGCCTCGATACGCCCATCACTCTGGCCAGCCGCCGTCATGACGTCGCCAGCCCGATGCTGAAGCTCACCAGGTTGAACAGGAAATGCGCCATCATTGAGGGCAGGAGCGACCCCGAGTAGGCGTAGCCGAGAGCGAACATGGCGCCGACGAGGCCGATGGGCACGAGCACGTAGATGGTGCCCGGGTTGCCCAGGTGGGCGAGTCCGAAGAGAAAGCCGGCGGCCAGCGCCGCCGGCACCGTGCCCCAGCGCCCTCGCAGCCCCCCAAAGATGAAGCCCCGGAAGAATATCTCCTCCATAACGGGCGCGAACCCCAGCGACAGCACCGCGAGTATGGCGATGGGCCCGGCGTTGTGAAATGCCTGGCCCGGGAGATCCGTATCCGGCTCCACGCCGGCCGCGGCCAGTGCCCCGAAGTACGCGTACACGATGGCCAGCCCGCCTATGACAAGCACCAGCGGCAGGAACGGGCCGCCGCGCCGCGGCCGACGCAGCCCCAGGGCCGACCAGGGCACGCCGTACTTGCGCACGCTGAACAAGAGGGCGCCGGCGAGCAGGAAGACCTCCAGGAACAGGCTGGAGCCGAGGACCAGGGACAGCGCTGTTGGGCTGTCCTCCACATCGCCGCCGCCGGCGATGGCGTCCGCGATGACCACGGTCGGCACGGACATGACCAGCGTCCCGCCTATCACCAGGCCGATGGCCTTGGCCATATCGCCCAGCCGCCACGGCGGGCCGCCGGCGGGCGGCTGCGTCCCCGCCAGCGGCGGCAACGTCTGCTCTTCCATGGCTCCAGTGTAAGGGACGGCAATCCTAGAACCCAGAACCGGGAACCCAGCGCGCTGGGCGGCTGTCTCCAGCGGCGGCGGGGCGCTAACCTGACAGCACAATGACAGATGACCCCGCCTCCTTCTGGGACGAGCGCTACCGCACCCAGGAGGCGGTCCCAGAGCGCGGCCCGGCCGGATTCCTGGTGGAGAACCTTCATCTGCTGCCGCCCAGGGGAGATGTCCTGGACATCGCCATGGGCAGCGGCCGCAACGCGCTGTTCCTCGCCGCCCGCGGCTACGAGGTGACAGGGATCGACATCTCGCCCGTGGCCATCGAGCGCTGCCGGGAGGAGGCCGCGTGCCTCGGCCTGCACCTCGAGGCCGCCCGCGCGGACCTGGCGTCCTACCGCCTGCCGGAGTCGGCCTTCGACGTCATCCTGAACTTCTACTACCTGCAGCGCGACCTCTGTCCCCGAATCGCGGAAGCGCTGCGGCCGGGCGGCCTGCTCGTGTTCGAGACGTTCACCACGGAGCAGCGCCGGCACGGCTGGGGGCCTACGCAGGACGACCACCTGCTACGGCCGGCCGAGCTGCGATCGCTGTTCCCAGGCCTTGAGCAGCTTGTCTACCGCGAGGGCATCGCGGAGAGCGAGCGGGGGCAGAAGCACGTGGCCGGCCTCTTGGCCAGGCGGCCCAGCCCGGCACCGTGAGTGGCCAGAGGGCGGCCCAGTCCCGTTCGGACTGCCTGCCCGCCGCCGGAGGGACCTTGTCGAAGCCCTTCGTACAGCGTCGCCCGAAGCCCTTCGACTTCGCTCAGGGCGAACGGATTTCGGCACGCTCACGAGTGCGAGCCAGTTGCCGGGGCGGCCGGCGCTATGCTAATCTGCGGTGGGCCCTCTGGGGGCCGAGTTTAGCGTGGTGGGCGTCGCCTAGCGGTTAAGGCGCCAGGTTGTGGCCCTGGAGATCGAGGGTTCGAATCCCTCCGTCCACCCCAATCGATAACAACAGGGCGGCCGTTGCGCCGCCCTTCGCTTTTCTCCGTGGCGCTATGCCAGCTTCGAGACCAGCAGGGCGCCCGCGCCCAGAAGCATCAGGAAACCCACGACGTCCGTGAACGTCGTCAGCCAGATGGCCGATGCCAGGGCCGGGTCTATCTTCGCCGCCTTCAGTCCCAGTGGGATAAGGGCGCCGAAGATGCCGGCGACGAGCACATTGCCGATCATCGCGCCGAACACCACGATGGACAGCCAGTAGTTTCCGGAAAGCGCGTAGGCCAGAACGGCCGTTAGCGAACCCACGATCAGGCCGTGGACCAGACCGAAAGCTATCTCCTTCAGCACGATCGTGGTCGCGTCCCGCGAGCCCACCTCGCCCAGCGCGATACCGCGCACGACGAGAGTGGTGACCTGCGTACCGGTGTTCCCGCCGTGCCCGGCGATTACCGGCATGAAGGCGGCCAGCGCCGCCACCCTGGAGATCGTGCTCTCGAAGGCGCTCACCGTCAGCGCCGATAGGAACGCCGTCATCAGGTTGACGACCAGCCAGGGCACGCGCCGCCGCAGCGAACTGGAGATAGGGCTCAGGGCAGACTCGCGCACATCGAGACCGACCTGCTTGTATATGTCCTCGGTCGCCTCTTCCGTGATGACGTCGATGACGTCGTCGCCGGTGACGATGCCGCTGAGCACACCCTCTTCGTCGACGACAGGGACGGCGCGCAGACGGTAGTGCTGCAACAGGCGCGCCACCTCTTCCTGGTCCGTATCCGGCAAGACGGACACGACCTCGGACGTCATCACGTCCTCGATCCGCGTTTCCGGGTTCGAGACGATAAGCTGCCGCAGGTTGACGACCCCCTGCAGGTGGTTCTGGGCATCGAGGACGTACAGGTAGTAGGCCTCCTCCGCCAGCGGCTTGGTGGCCCGCAACAGCGTCATCGCCTCGCCCACCGTCATGTCCCTGTGCAGCGCCACGTAGCCGCGCGTCATCAGGCCGCCGGCGCTCTCGTCCGAATGCCCCAGGAGCGGCAGGACCTCGCCGGCCGTCTTCATGTGCGCCAGCGTCCGCCAGGCTTCTACCGGCGGCAGCAGCCGTAACATGTCCGCGGCGACGTCGTTTTGCGTGTTGTCGAGCACCTTGACGATCGTTTCGCGCGGCATCTTCTCGACCACTTCCTTCAGCAGCTCCTCGTCCAGGTGCGCCAATAGCTCACCGATGCCCTCCGGCGAGAGCATAGAAAGCATCATCTCCCGGTCCGACTCATCGAGGCGATCAAGGAGATGCGCCTGGTCAGCCGGATGCATGGAATCGAGCACCTCCCGGGCGCCGTTCACGTCGTTGCCCCGGAGGAGCCCTTCCAGGTGCTTTGCCTGGGTTGTAGCCTCCTGCTCCGTCGTCATAATCGAACCTCAGTGGGACAATGGTCCCCACTGAGCACGGTAACCGCGAGCGTTTGGGGCGTCAATCGCGGATGCTATACTCGATTGGGCGGCGCGCCCCCGTAGCTCAATTGGATAGAGCGCCTGGCTTCGGACCAGGAGGTTGTGGGTTCGAGTCCTACCGGGGGCGCCAGCGATACGAAATCCCGCGCGGCGACCTCCTTGGAGAGCCCCGCCGATCGTATGCAGGACAGCCAACAGAGCCGCCGCCTGCCACGTCAGCGGCCTCGGTGCAGGGCCTCCGGCAAGAATACCAAACATTCCGCGCGAAACCCCTTGACAATGAGATAGTCCGCACTTAAACTCCCTCTATCTCCGTTACCAGGAGGTAGGGCCACATGTGGGGTGCGGGTATATCTGAGCCCGTCAATCGGGCTACAGTTGACCAATCAGTACATCTCAGGCAGTCGCCTGTTGGCGGCTGCCTTTTGCTTTAGTGAAAGGAGGTCCAAACGTGACACCGAAACGCAAGTTCTTTTTTGGCGGGTTCGGCACCCTGGGCTTAGTCTTGCTGGCCGTCGGCTTGATGTTCGTGGCCAGGGCGGATACGAGCGACGCCCAGGTGGGGAACACCACGACCAGCGTAAACCAGTACGCGTCCAAGTTCCTGTGCGGGAACATCCCATCGCCCGCGTCGGCATCGCAGGTACTGGCGCCGGGCGTCTATAACACCGCGGTCAACATCCACAACCCGAACAACTTCGACGTCACCCTCCAGAAGAAAGCGGTAGTCAGCGTGATTGAGCCGGGCCAGGGCTTGCCGGGCAACCGGCTAACGGAGACGCTGCATCCGGACGCCTCCATGGAGGTGGACTGCGGACAGATCGATAGCCTGCTGACCAGCGCCAACCCCGTCTGTAGCAGCGTGGGCAACGCACTTGTGCCAGCCTCCTTCTGCAAGGGCTACATGGTGACGGAAGCCGCCCGGCAGGTGCAGATCGGCGGGCAGGTGAAGTACTTCGCCGCGCAGATAGACGTCACGGACATCATCACGATCAAGGAAGAGGACGGCATCTGGAAGGATTACACCTTCAACATTCGCTGCATCCAGCCAGGCGGCAATTGCCCGCTGATCCAAAACGGCAGCAGCGGGGTCTTCCGCTACGACATGCCCTACAACTGGCCGGACCGGCCGGTGACGCCGCCCTGCTACGGCAACCAGACGCAGCTCTGTGACATCTACGACGTGGACACGCTGGTGCGGCAGCGCCTCGCCGCGGCGTGCAGCTGCACCTTGCCGTTACAGACAACAATCATCGCCATCGATGTCTCGCACGTGAACTTCGCCACGGATTCGCGCGACGTGACGCTGGATTACGAGTTCGTCTCGCCCAAGTTCGTCACCTACCCGTGCTGGCCCAAGGCAGGCATTCAAATACCGCCGGCGGCCTGTCCGTAGGGATGTGCTGATATGATGCCGAGAATCAAGAAGCAGTTCGTATTAAGCGGGGCCGGCCTCGTCCTGCTGGCGGCCGCGGCGGCCATCGCGGCGCTGGTGGTAACCCAGGTGCAGCCCAGCGGCGCCCAGGTGGGGGCGCAGGTTTCCGTCAACCAGTACGCATCCAAGTTCCTGTGCGGGAACATCTCATCGCCCGCGTCAGCATCGCAAGTGCTGGCGCCGGGCGTCTACAACACCGCGATCAACATCCACAACCCCAACAACTTCAACGTCACGCTACAGAAGAAGGCTGTGGTCAGCCTCATTGAGCCGCAGCAGGGCATGCCGGGCACCCGCGAGACGGAGGTGCTGCACCCGGACGCCTCCATGGAAGTGGACTGCACGCAGATCGACGGCTTGCTCGCCAGCGCCATCCCCGTCTGCAGCAGCGTCGGCGGGTCCTTTTGCAAGGGCTACATGGTCACGGAAGCGGCTCAGGTCATCCAGAACGCCACGGGCACGAAGGTGGTCCCGGCCCAGTTGGACGTCACGGACATCCTTACGGTGAAGGAAGAGGACGGCATCTGGAAAGACTACACCTTCAAGCTGAATTGCACTCTGCCGGCGCCGCCGGGATGTCAGCCCATGATCGACACCAACGGAGTCGTCGTGTTCCGTTACGACACGGCGTACAACTGGCCGGACCGGCCGGTGAAGCCGCCCTGCTACGGCAACCAGACGCAGCTGTGCGACATCTACGATGTGCACCAGTTGATCACCCAGCGGGTCCAGGCCGCATGCTGTGCCATCCCGCCGGGCGTCGTCATTCAACTCGTGGACGTCGACTTCGGCACGGACGCGCGAAGTGTCGCCCTGGACTACGAGTTCGTCACGCCCAAACGGGAGACGTATCCCCAGTGGCCGGTGCAGATCAACGGTTGCGACCTCGGGATCGGCAAGGTCGGGCAGCCCGGCGTGCCCACAGGGGGCACGATCACTTACACGATCACGGTCACCTGCGCGCCCGGCGGCCTCGGCTCCGGCGGCAACGTCCTGGTGCAGGATT
>JBGQEU010000048.1:0-7710 GCA_041496525.1 Dehalococcoidia bacterium | reverse complement strand
GGCCACGCTCTTGCGGCCCGATGCGGTCATCCCCGCGGCCCGCTCCAGGTCGCGGACGCGCTTCTTCAGTGCGTCCATGTCGGATCGCGTGGCCAGGCCCATGGCTCCCAATTGGCGCGCAACCTCGTGCGAGATGAAATCACGGAATCATTTCCCGAATTGCCAGAGGCGTTGGCCGGTCTGGCGCAGGATGTGATTCTCGATGGAGAGATCGTGGCCTGGAGTTATTCCGACGACGGCGGCCGGGCCTACCGGATGCGAGACGTCTATGACGTGTTCACGATGCATGGAGCGATCAAGGAGCGGGATGGGGAGAAGCTGGCCGAGGAGATAGTGAAGGACACGGTGCGCGTGGGCGCGCTGCCGGAGAAGACGGACCTGAAGAAGGTGCGCGAGAAGGGGATCATCCGCTTCACCGGCCTGGGCGCGGACGCCCTGGGGCTGGCGCTGGCGACCGACATCAAGCCGGACGAGACGATTTCGCCGCTGCGCTGGCACGTGGAGCGCAAGGTGCCGTATCCGACGATGACGCGCCGCATCCAGTTCTACATCGACCACGAGTGGTTCCTGGAAGGCGGCGAGGAGTTGCCGGTGCACAAGCCGAACCCGCGCATGGGCGGCGATTACGCGCTGACGATGACCAGCGGCCACCAGCGCTGGAGCATCCACTCGATAAACGTTGTAAACCAGACGCTGCTGCGCACGCACCGGGGTCATCCGCTGATCATCATGAACCCGAAGGACGCCGCCGCGCGCGGCGTGGCGGATGGCGAAGAGGTGCGCGTCTTCAACGACTTCGAGTCGTTCCACATCCGCACGAAGCTGTCGTCGGCGGCCCGGCCGGGACAGGTGATCGTCTACCACGCCTGGGAGCCCTACCAGCACCGCAACTGGAAGTCCTACGACACCATCATCCCGGGCATGATCAAGTGGCTGCACCTGGCGGGAGGCTACGGGCATCTGAATTACTACCCGGTGAACTGGGTGCAGCAGCAGGTGGACCGGGCCATTCCGGTGGAAGTGGAGAAGATGGCGTGATAGCTGCTGAAGCCGAGCCGGAGAACCGTCGCTTCGGCTTTCTAGATCACGCAGCGCTGTGGGGCTCGCTAGGGATCAGCCTCTACGTCATGCCCTTCGGCTCGCTGCTGGTGCCCGCGCTCAGCCTGGAGCGGGCGATCCTGGCGACGGTGGTCGCCGCGTTCATCGGGGCGCTTGTCATGGCGGCGATAGCGGCGATAGCGGCCCGGACCGGGCAGTCGACCCTCGAGCTTTTGGCCGGCGTCTTCGGACCGCGGGCGTCCGCCCCGATGGGGCTGCTGCTGTTGGTCAGGAACGTGGCGCTTGGCGCCTTCGCGCTGGCACTCATCGCCGATTCGGCGCAACTGGTCAGCGAGCGGGCGCTGGGCGCCGGTCTGCGGCCGGTCTGGGTGTTGGTCTTCGCGGTGCTTGGTCTGGCGCTGGCGAGGGCGGGCCCCGACTTCGTTGTGCGCAGGCTGCTGAAGCGCGGCGGGTTCTGGCTGGTCCTGCTGGTGGCCGCCGGCATAACGCTCTCCGCCTACATGGAGTTCGGGGTGCCGGCGTACCTGACGCGGCCGGCCGTCGGTGGGTGGCCGTCGTTCTGGCAAGCGGTGGACGTAATGCTGATCGTGCCCTTGCTCTGGCTGCCGCTGGTCGCCGACTACGCGCGGCTGGGCAGCAACGCGCGGAGCGCGGCGGGAGGGACGTTTGGCGGCTTCTTCATCGCCACGGCCTGGCTGGGCGTGCTCGGCATCGTATATCTGCCGGCCGTCGAAAGTGGGGACATCGCCGGGTTCGTGGTCGGGATGAAACTCGGCATGGCGGCCCTGGTCATCCTGCTGGTGCTCCAGCTCGACGAGGTGTTCGCGAACATGAACTCTGCCGTCCTCGCGCTCGGGTTCTTCCGGCGCCTCAATCGGCGGGTGGCATCGTTTGCCGTGACGGCGCTTGTGGTCGCGGCAGCCTTGCCGTTCGACCTGGTGTCGTCGGAGGGCTACTTCCTGCTGATCGGGTCGCTGTTCGTGCCGCTGTTCGGTGTGCTGATTGCCGATCAGATGCTGGAGCGGGTGCCCGGTGGCAAGACGATGCCTGCGGTTCCCCTCGTGGCCTGGGCCCTGGGGTTCGTGGCTTACCAGTGGATATCGCCGCCGGATGTGGGCTGGTGGCGGGACATGATGGAGCGGGTGTTCGCCGACGGGTTGGGGCAGCCGTTCCCCCTGACGGATGAGATCACGTGGCTGGGAGCCGCGATCCCTTCATTCCTGGTGGGGTTCGCCGTCCAGATGCTCGGCGGCCGGATGGCGGCTGCGGTGCGCCCCCGCTCCCGGCTGGCCACCGGCAGTCAGTACAACAGCGAGTAGCCAACCGCGAGTAGCCAACCGAAGGAAGGCGCGCTCCGTCACGCGTGCCGGGGCGCGCACTGCCCCTTGTGAGCGCCGGGCCTACTTTACGGTGAAGGTACCGACGCTGTCGGTCGGGTGGTAGTCGCAGCGGAAGTTGTACAGCCCCGCCTTCGTCGGCACCGTCCATTCGAATTTGGAGCTCTGTCCGGCCTGGATGACCGCTTCCGAGGTCTGGTCGTCGGCCGTGTTGTACTGGTTGTCGGCGCCGGCGATGCGCATCATGTGGATGGCGACGCCGGTGTTGTTGAGATTAAATGTGACCTTTTGGCCGCCCTTAAAGGTGAACTCATTCGGTTTATAGAAGTTATCGCCCATAGTGATGTCAAAGGTGTTGCCCGACGAGGGCGTGTTCGTGGTGGACGAGCTGTCGCCGCCCCCGCCGCAGGCAGCGGCCAGCAGCGCGGCGGCGAAGAGCGTCAGGAGGCCCGCTATCTTGATGACGCCTCCTCGCGAGAGCTTCAGCATATGGGGCTGTCTCCTTTCGGTCTTGTCATTCTCTCCTGGTGCACCTCTTACGGTACGGAATATGCCGTTGATTCACAAGCGGCGGAGCCGTGGCGCGCGCGTTGCACCGACGCGGCGCGCGGCGTGCGGGGCGGCTCTGGCCTCTATCCCCCAGTTTCCAGACGGGCCAGTTCAAGGTCTATCAGGTAAGGCTCGCCTGTGCTGTCCGGTTTTCCCCCACGGTGAAGGATCAGGATCGGCCCCGGCTGGACGCCGGAGTCCACCATTAGTCTGATACCGGCTCTACTGGACGGTGATGGTGCCGGTCATCTGGGTGCGATGGAAGTCGCAATGGAAGTCGTACGTGCCGGCCTTGGCCGGCGCTGTCCATTCCAGCGTCGAAGTTTCGCCGGCGGCAATAGCCTGGCTCTTGGAGACCGCGTCGTCAGCGGTGTTGAACTCGTTGTCCGCACCGGCAACGCGCATGTCATGAGTAGTGGTGCCGTTGTTCTGGATGTTGAAGGTCACCTGCTGGCCAGCCTTCACGGTGAACTCCTTCGGCTGGAAGAAGAAGTTGTTCTGGGTGATGTCCAACGTCTGGGGACCGGCTGGAGCGGTGGTAGCGGCGGTAGCGACGGTGGTGGCGGTGGCAGGGGGCGCGGGCGTTCGGGTGGGTAGCGCCGCCAGGGACGGTTGGGTCGTCGCGGTTGTCGTGGCCGAGGTGTTATCGTCGCCGCCGCAGGCCGCGGCCAGTAGGGCGGCGGCGGCGAGAACGGGGATAAGGCCGAGCACCGTGCTGCCGGCTCTTCGCGATCGCGTTAGCATATGGGGGCTGGCTCCCTTCCGGAACTCTGATGACTTCAAACGATAGCTTCATGCTAAGAAATACGTAGACGGCGAACAAGTGGACGCGGCCGGACCGCCGTCTTGGCTGGTGGATACGGCGGCGGCTCGTGATATATTCGGCGTCGAAGGGGGCCGGCCCAGGGTTACGCGTTCCGAGTAGACCGGAGTCAGACGTTGAAACGGATATGCGACGGGATTCACCAACTGGTCACGCCATTCCCGGAGTTCCGCCGCCAGGAGGCGTATGCCCTGCGGCAGGAGTTAGAGGCTCGCCCACGGGTGACGCGAGGTCTTCCTTACGTACTCCCTTACTTCATCACGAGTCAGGGGGAGACACTGCTGGTCGACTGCGGGTGGAACACAGACGATGCGATGGCGGCGATCGGGGAGCAGTTGCAGGAGATCGGGTCAGATGTCTCCGAAGTCCAGCAGCTGCTGCTTACGCACGCTCACCCCGACCACATGGGCCTGGCCGGTCGGTTGAAAGAGGAGACGGGCTGCTCCGTCTGGATGCACGAACTGGAGATATCTGTTCTGAAGAGCCGCTACACATCTCCGGAGGAGCTTCTGGACCGCATGGATGCCTGGTTTCGGCAGCACGGTGTATCGGAGGACGACCGGCCGGAGCTGGAGCACGGCTCGATGGCGATGCGATTCTTCGTGGCGGACGTGCAGCCGGACCGGCCGGTGAAGGGCGGCGAGCGCCTGGAGGTGGGCGACTACACGTTCGAGGTCATCTGGACGCCGGGCCACGCGCCCGGGCACATCTGCTTGTATGAACTGAACCGGAGGCTGCTTCTCACCGGCGATCACGTTCTGCCTTCGATCACGCCCAATGTGAGCCTGCACCCTCAGCAGAGCGAGAACCCGCTGGCCGACTTCCTGGCGAGCCTTGAGCGGGTGGCGGCTCTCGATGTGGAACGAATGCTGCCGGCGCACGAGTGGGACATCGACTGGTTCAAGCGGCGGGTGGAGGAGCTGCGGGCGCACCACGGAGCGCGGCTGGAGGACATGCTGGCGGCGGTGGGTAAAGAAGGAGCGGTAACGGCCACGGAGGTGGCGCGCCGGGTGACGTGGACGACCGGCAGCTACGAGAGTTTTCCGCCCTGGATGAAGCGGGCGGCGATCGGAGAGGCGCTGTCCCACCTCGTGTACCTTGTTAGCCAGGCCCAGTTGGTGCGGCGGGAGGAGGGCGGTCTCGTCCTCTTTCAGGCGGCCTGAGGGATCGACGTGCGCAGGCCCGTTTCTCCCTGTCGCTGCGGCGGCCGCCGGCCATCCTCTGGTCGCCGGACGGCCGGCGTCACGGACTGAGAGAAGATGTCGCAGGTCGAGGACAGGAACGATCTGGCGCGGAAGCTCTTCGCCCGAGGCAGGCTGCGCGAGGCGCTGGACGCGCTTAACCAGGCGGTCCGGATCGACCCGCGATACCCCGCTTCCTATACCAACCGGGCGGACGTGTTTGAGCGGCTGGGCATGTTTCCGCAGGCGGCGGCGGACCGGCAGCGGGCGCGGGAACTGGCGGAAGTGGCGGGGTATGAGCAGGTGCCCCCGCCGATGGACCTGCAGCCCCAGCCTGCGTCACCACCGCGGAGGGTCGGCCCGCCGGCCGCACCGCCAGCGCCTCCAACCGGGCATGTACCTTCAACGCTGGGCGGCGGCGGCCGTGGTGTGCCTTGGGGCGTGGTTGGCCTGCTGGCCGGCGTGGTCGTAATCGTCGTTGCGCTTGCAGTCGTTGTTAGCGTAGTCATTCGGGGCGGCGGCGACGACCGTGCCGTGACGGCGTCACGGACGCTGGCTCAGCAGGCGACGGGAGCGGCCACGGCCACATCGGGGCCGACGCCTTTGCCCGGGGCTCTTGATGGTCAGCCGATCTCGTTCAAGGAGATGCAGAAAGCTTGGGAGACTAAAGGCCTGCTGGCGACGGCGGGCGCGGCCAGCGAGGGCTTCTCCGGGTTCAGCCGTACCCCGGTAGACGTGACGCTGAAACGAGGGGTGGAGTCCGCGAAGCTCTCCATCTTCGCCTACGCCAGTCCGGATGCTGTCGGGGATGACTGGGATCTGACGCCCGGGAAGGCGCCGGCCGCGAAGGGTTCCCGCGGTCTGCCGGCGCACGGGTCCATCTGGTGGAACCAGAACATCGTCGTCGTCGTGCGGGCTGATTCAGACGAGATTGGCAGGGACGCACTGGATGCCTTCCTGGCGCTCAGCCCGTAGGGGCGGCGGTCGGGCGCGTTTTCCCCATCGCCGCTGCGTGAGGTATCATCCGCTTTACCGGCCACGTTTGGCCCAGGAGGTCTCTTATGAAGTTCGGCATAACGACGTTCCCCACTGACTACTCGATCAGGCCGGACGAGCTGGCGCGGGCGGTGGAGGAGCGCGGGTTCGACTCACTGTTCTTCCCGGAGCACACGCACATCCCGGCCAGCCGGCGCACGCCGTGGCCGGGTGGGGCCGAACTCCCGCGCGAATACTCGCACATCGTGGATCCGTTTGTGGCGCTCATGGCGGCCGCGGCCCACACCCAGAGACTGCTCGTGGCCACGGGCATCTGCCTGGTGGCGCAGCATGACCCGATCGTGTTGGCGAAGGCGATCGCCAGCCTGGACTTTCTTTCCGGCGGCCGCTTCATCTTCGGCATCGGCGGTGGCTGGAACCGCGAGGAGATGGAGAACCACGGGACGGACCCCCGGCGGCGCTGGCGCATCCTGCGGGAGCGCGTGCTGGCCATGAAGGAGATCTGGACGAAGGACGAGGCGGAGTTCCACGGGGAGTACGTGAATTTCGACCCCATCTGGTCCTGGCCGAAGCCGGTGCAGAAGCCGCACCCGCCGGTGTACGTGGGGGGCGACGGGCCCGGCACGCTCGACCGGGTGGTGGAGTACGGGGACGCCTGGATGCCCATTATGATGCGGAGTCAGACGCCGCTGTCCGAGCGGATCAACACTCTGCAGGAGATGGCGTCGGCGGTCGGTCGCGGACCGATACCGGTAACAGTCTTCGGGGCTGTGCCGAGACCGGAGGTGATCAGCCACTACGCGGAGATCGGCGTGGAGCGCTGTGTCCTGTGGCTGCCGTCGCAGCCCGCCGCGGAGGTGCTGCCGCACCTGGACCGGTACGTCTCGCTGATGGAGGAGTTCCGCTCTGCCGCGAAGACGTAGTCGCCCGCGACCCAGATGAAAACGGGGCCGTCCGGCCGGACGGCCCCGTTTTGCGCCAGGCGCTGCCTCAGGAGATGAAGAGTGGCGCCATCACAAGGGTAATGGTGGACAGCAGCTTGATCAGCACGTGCAGGGAGGGGCCGGCCGTGTCTTTGAACGGGTCGCCGACGGTATCGCCGACCACGGCGGCCTTGTGTGCCTCCGTCCCCTTTCCCAGCACCCCGGTCGCGCCCGGGTCCGACGGGTCAGCCTTGAGGTGTCCGGCTTCGATGTATTTCTTGGCGTTGTCCCAGGCGCCGCCCACGTTGTTGAAGAACGTGGCCAGGATGATGCCGCCGATGGTGCCCACCATCAACAGGCCGGCCACGGCCAGCCAGCCGGAGTTGTCCTCGCGCGTGAAGCGGAAGATGAGGCCCACGGCTATGGGCGTGCCCACCGCCAGGAGGCCGGGGGCGATCATGTTGCGCAGGGCGGCGCGGGCCGTGATGTCCACAGCGCGGCCGTAGTCCGGGCGGGAGGTGCCGGCCATGATCCCCGGATCCTCTCGGAACTGGCGGCGAACTTCCTCGATGATGTCGCCTGCGGCGGAGCCCACGGCGCGGATAGCCAGCGACGAGAAGAGGAAGACGAGCATGACTCCTATCAAGCCACCGACGAAAACGTCGACGTTGGAGAGGTCGATGGGGAGGTGCTCGTTGAGGGGGATATCCAGCCGCTCCTTGATCTTGTCCAGGTAGGCGCTGAACAGCAGGAAGGCGGCGGGACCGGCGGAGGCCACGGCGTAACCCTTGGTCAGAGCCTTGGTCGTGTTGCCCACCGAGTCGAGGGCGTCCGTGATGTGG
>JBGQEU010000047.1:0-7788 GCA_041496525.1 Dehalococcoidia bacterium | reverse complement strand
TCAGCGATAGGGTGGCAATCGTGACGGGCGCCGCGTCCGGCATCGGCAAGGCCAGCGCCCAGCTGTTTGCCGCAGAAGGCGCGAACGTGGTAATGGCGGACTGGGATGAGGCGCGGGGAGAGGCTGTGGCGTCTCATATCCGGGCCAGCGATGGAGAGGCCCTGTTTGTGAAGGTTGACG
Source organism: Dehalococcoidia bacterium (assembly GCA_041496525.1). GTDB lineage: Bacteria > Chloroflexota > Dehalococcoidia > SM23-28-2 > RBG-16-64-32 > JBGQEU01. The sequence goes on along the minus strand of JBGQEU010000047.1, from coordinate 7,608 downwards.
TCTCCAGCGCCGAGGACGTGCGACGGATGGTGGAGACGGCCGCTGAGCGCTACGGCCGCCTGGACGTGCTGTTCAACAACGCGGGTGTGGAGGGGGAGCAGGCGTTCACCGCGGATTGCACGCTGGAGAACTGGGACCGGGTGATTGGCATTAATCTGAAGGGTGTGTTTCTGGGCATGAAGTACGCGATCCCACAGATGCTGAAGGCGGGTGGGGGCGCCATCATCAACAACGCTTCGGTGGCCGGGATCGTCGGGTTCCAGGGGATGCCGGCCTACTGTGCCTCCAAGGGCGGCATCATCCAGCTCACGAAGACGGCAGCCCTGGAGTACGCCAGGCAGAACATCAGGGTCAACGTGATCTGCCCGGGTGTGATCTCGACGCCCATGGTGGAGCGGGCGCTGCAGAGCGAGGAGATGCGGAAGGCCTTCGAGGCGCTGGAGCCGGTGGGCCACTTCGGGCAGCCGGAAGACGTAGCGCGCCTGGCCCTATTCCTGGCCTGCGACGACTCGGCGTTCTGCACCGGGGCGCCCTTCATCGTGGACGGCGGTTTCGTGGCCGCGTAAGCGCGGCGGAGGAGTAACGGCGGAACAGGAGGTTTCGTTATGGACTGCAAGGAACGGCTGGAGCGATATCTGCGGGACAACAGCGTGCCCTTCGAGCTTCAGCATCACCCGCTGGCCTATACGGCGCAGGCGGTAGCCGAGAGCGAACACGTGCCTGGCCGGCTCGTGGCCAAGGTCGTGATGGTCCTTGCCGACGGCAGGCTGACGATGCTGGCCCTGCCGGCGCCGGCGCGCGTGGACCTGGCCCGGGCCGCCGCCGCGATGGGCGCTAAGGAGGTGCGGCTGGCCCACGAAGAGGAGTTCAGGGCTGCTTTTGGTGACTGTCAGATCGGGGCGATGCCACCGTTTGGCAATCTCTATGGGGTCCCGACCTTCGTAGAACGGTCACTGGCGGAGGACGAGAGCATCATCTTTCAGGCAGGGACGCACACCGACACGATCAGGGTGGCGTACAAAGACTATGACCGCGTGGTGAAGCCGGTGGTGGCGGAGTTTGCGCACGGCACCCGCGCGGGTACTTACTGACCCCGAAAAATAGACACTTGGGAGGTTCGCGGCCTTCATCCCTCGCGCTTCTCACGAGCGGTCAGGGCGGGCGGGACGGACCAGGAGGACCGGCGTGACGCCGCTGCTGAGAATGCGGGCGGCAACGCTGCCGAAGACTACCTGCGAAAATCCGCTACGGCCGTGCGTCGCCATCACGATCAAGTCGGCCTGCTTCCCCTTGGCGTAGGCTAGAATCTCGGCCGCTGGATCGCCAAAGAGCACATTTGTCTGGACACGCACGCCGCTTTTTCGTAGCTCGGCTGCCTTGCTTTCAACGTAAGACTGCAGCTCCTGTCTGGTGTGCTCAATGGCCTGGCCCTTGGTCTCCAGCATCCGCGCTGGCGGCACACTGACCACTCCTCCCGGCGCGGCGGCGCCGGCCACGACGAGCGGACGTGTCTCCTCGACAACGCCGGGCGGAAGTTCTGCGATAGTGATGAGGTGCACGGCAATGTCGCTCCCGGCTGCCAGCTTCGACACTTCTGGGAGGACCGCCTCCGAGAGTTCTGAACCATCAAGTGTTACCAGGATCCTTCTGTACATGTCTCGTTACCTCCCGCGTTCCTCTACAATCACAGCGTATGTGAGACGGGAGGCGTGGGTTTAGGGCCAAGTCGCCTCGGGGGGCGGGCCGTTTGGCTCTAACGGCGCCGCCGGCGTATCAGCTAACGTGGGACACGAGAGCGAGAATTGTAGACCACCCGAACGGCCGCGGCTCCTGAGGCCCCGGTGACCTCTGAAACAGGAGGCAGGCAGCCCCAAGAGGCGGTCGCTACCCCGACGGCCCGTTCGGCGAGGTAGACGCCTCGCTCTCGCCTCTTTGGGGGGCCGGCGGCGGTCGCGTGAGCCGGCTTTCTGCAACACGCCAGGCGATGTTATATCCTGTGGGCGTGCTGCTTCTTGGAAACCGGATGCTCACACCTGGCTGATGACGATTGAGCTCGGAACAGCCCTCGGCGTAGACGCGGAGGCATTTGGGCAGCCCGGCCAGCGTACGTTCCGGCTGCGCATTCTCGGCGCTTCGCGGGAATGGGCCTCGTTGTGGGTTGAGAAAGAGCAGCTGCAGGCCTTCAGTCTGGCACTGAGTCAGATGCTCGCTCAGTTGCGGCAGGCCGAAGAGCCCGGCGCCGTCCTCGGCGGTTTCCCTGAGGTGGCGGACCATGACTTGCATGTCGGGCGGATGGAGATCGGCTTCGATCCGTCTACGCGCGCGATTGCCCTCAACATCTACGCGCTCGGCGTCGACGACGCCGCGACCCCGGATCTGCGGGTCGGCCTCAGGCAGGAGCACTGCGCCTCCCTCAACTCTTTGCTGAAGGAGATCATCACCGCCGGCCGCCCGGTGTGCCCCCTTTGCGGCACACCGCTGGTCCCCGCTGGCCACGCGTGTATCCGTGCCAACGGTCACTCCGATCTCCCAATCCCGGACCGCGGATCGGAAGACGAGCCGTAGCGGCGACGACTCGCGGCCCCCGGTCCTGTCGCGGGGGCGGCGCGGGCTCTAGCTCTCTGGTAGACTAGTGGGCCACACGGCAATTCGGACCGGTTGGAGGGGTTAGACTAGTGCTTCTTGTCGCGCGCAAGAACCTGTTCTCGGAGCGCACCCGACTCGCCATATCTGTTGGCGGCGTAGCCCTAGCCGTCTTCCTGATCAGCCTGCTGCTGGCGCTCTTCCGTGGCTGGAGCGAGAAGGTGGGTGGCTTCGTGGAGGAAACGAACGTTGACGTCTGGATCGCGCGGACGGGGACAACAGACTTCCTCCGTGCGGCGTCCGTCCTGCCGATGAAGGGGTCGGAGTCGCTCGATAGACTCGATGCGGTGGAGGAATGGAGCCCTCTCATCGTAAGGCCGATGCGGGCGTGGAGCGGCGACACGAAGATGGACGTGCAGTTCATCGGGTACGACCCGGCGTCGGGGATGGGCGGCCCGCTGCGGATAGTTGAGGGCCAGAGCCGGCCGGGGCCGGACGAGGTGATCGTGGACAAGGCGCTGACGAAGCGGTATGGGGTGGACATCGGCGACACCATACAGGCCGGCGGCCGGGACTGGAAGGTCGTCGGCAAGTCTGAAGGCGGCGACTTCGTGGCCGCGCAGACCATCTTTGTCGGCATCGAGCCGGCACGAGAGGCGTTGGAGATGCAGGACCTGACGACGTTCTTCGTCCTGCGCCTGAAAAAGAACGTGGACGTTGCGCGTTTCGCGGCCGATGTGGAGCGCCTCCAGCCCGGCATCGTGGGTATTACCGGCAAGGACTTCGCGGAGGCGACGCGCGAGCGTGTGCTGAGCAACATCATCCCCATACTGATGATCGTCCTCGTCCTGGCCTTTATCGTTGGGCTGGCCGTGGCCGGTCTCACCATCTATACCGCCACTGTAGAGAAGGCGCGCGAGTACGGCATACTGAAGGCCGTGGGCTTCCGCAACAGCTACCTCTACCGCGTCGTCTTCGAGCAAAGCCTGGTGACGGGCGCTCTGGGGTTCATCATTGGTATCGGGCTCACGCTGCTCTTCGCCCCCTTCGCCAAAGACCTGGTACCGCAGTTCGTGGTGTTCGTGCGCTGGCAGGACGTGCTCGGGGTCTTCGGCGCCACCGTGCTCATGACGGCGCTGGCCGGCTATGTGCCGGTGCGACGCCTTAGCGCCATCGACCCCGTCGCGGTGTTCAAGGCCTGATTTCATGTCTGATGCCGGCCGCGCGATCCTTTCTATGGAGGGCGTGACCAAGGTTTACGGCAGCGGCGACGCCGCCGTCCGCGCCCTCGACAACGTGGACTTCCAGGCGCCGGCCGGCGAGGTAGTGGTGATTATGGGCCCCTCCGGGGCGGGTAAGACCACCTTCCTCACCATCGCCGGCGCTCTCCTGAGGCCGACCAGCGGCCGCGTTACCGTCGCTGGAATCGAGATAGCAGGCTTGAGTGAGCGTGACCTGCCCGATGTGAGGCGGGAGAAGATCGGGTTCGTCTTCCAGAGCTTCAACCTGCTGGAGTCACTCACGGCGGTGGAGAACGTGACCCTGGTCATGACTGCGGCGCGCGGCCATGGTCGTGAGACGGAGAACAGGGGCCGCGAAATGCTGTCGATGCTCGGCCTCAGCCACCGTCTGAAGTCACTTCCCAAGAACCTCAGCGGGGGCGAGAAGCAGCGCGTCGCCATCGGCCGGGCCCTGGCGAACAACCCGGACCTGATCCTGGCGGATGAGCCCACGGCGAACCTGGACGCGAAACGCGGCCGGGAGGTGATGCTGCTGCTACGCCAGATCGCCCTGGAGATGCAGAAGGCCGTGGTCATTGTCAGCCACGACCACCGTATCCGGGAGATCGCCCACCGTATCGTCTGGTTGGAGGACGGCGCCTTCCGGTCCGATGTCCTCACCGACCGCGATCCCGTCTGCAACCGGGTGGTCGAAGTGGAGGGGGCGCCGCAGGTCGAGTTCGGCGGCCGGCCCTACTACTTCTGCGGCGAAGACTGCCGCCGGCTGTTTCAGGCGCAGCCGGAGCGCTTCCGGCAGATGTGATTGCCGGCCGGCGTCAGCCTACCGGCCCGAGGACGCGGTTCAGATAGGGATTGGAGAAGCGGCCCTCTGGGTCCAGCCGCCGGCGCGCCGTCTGAAACAGGTTCCACTCCGGGTACCGGGGCGCCAGGGTCTCCGCTGTCTGGAAGTGCAGCTTGCCCCAGTGCGGGCGGCCTCCGTAGTCATCCATGATGTCCTCCACGGCCACGAAGTACTGCTGGTAATGAGTGCCCTCGTAGACGTGGACGGCGATATAGCAGGTGGCGCGGCCGAACGCGGTGCTGAGGGGGATATCGTCGCCGGCGGCGAAGCGCACCTCCACCGGGAAGCTGAGGATCAGGCCGCTCCGCATAATGTAGTCGCGGACGCGGTTGAACGCCTCGACCGCAGCCTCGGCGGGGATGGCGCACTCCATCTCGTAGAAGTGGATGAGCCGCGGCGAGGCGAAGACCCGGTAGCTCCTGTCCACATACTCAGAGCGTCCGGTCCCCGGGACCATCTTCGCTACCCGGGGGATCAGTGACGGCTGCCAGCGGCCGATGCGGCAGACGGCGCCGAAGCCCACGTTATTGATCAGGATGTCGTCCCGGAACTCCTTCCACCAGCCGCGCGGCTGAAGGGGCCTCTCGGTGCGGTTGTTGCGCTTGGTCAGGGCCCAGCCGGTGCGCGGTACCCAAAAGAATTCGAAGTGGTCGTTGTCCGCGACGTAGCTGTTCAGGTTCGCCAGGACCTCATCGATGCGCATGGGCATCTCGATGGCGTGCAAGTTGAAGGCCTTCACGCACTGGAGGCTGACGGTGGAGATGACGCCGAGCGCGCCGAGGCCAACGCGGGCGGCATGGAAGATATCGGGCTCCACGGCCCGGGAGCACTCGATGAGCGACCCATCTCCGGCGATGAGGCGCAGGCCGACGACCTGCGTGGCCAGGCCGCCCAGGTCGCGCCCGGTGCCGTGCGTGCCCGTAGAGATGGCGCCGGCCATAGACTGGTAAGTGACGTCGCCCAGGTTCTCCAGGGCCAGCCCGCGCGCCTCCAGGGCCCGGCACAGGCGTGAGAGCTTAATGCCGGCCTGGACGGTCACCGTGCGCTTCAGCCGGTCCGTGGAGAGGATCTTTGCGTAACGGTCCAGCTTGATGAGCCGCCCGTCTGTGAGGGCGATGCCCGTGAAGGAGTGGCCGCTGCCCACCACCTTCACGCTCTGTCCGGCCGCCGCCGCCCGCTTCACGATCCGCACCAGGTCTTCTTCGGTGGCCGGCTCTTCGGTGGTCGCGGGGGTGCACTGCTGGTTGCCCGCCCAGTTCCTCCAGGCGATGGCGTCGCGGCCGCTCATGGCCGCAATGCTACATGATGGCTGAGCGCAGAGGCGAGCTTCCACGCTTCTGCACAATGTGCGACTCCGTCGGTTATCATAGAACTCCAACCGCTGCTCGGGGAGGTCTTAGTGCCGCCGAAAACGATGTTCGAGAAGATATGGGAGTCGCACGTAGTGCGGGAGGTGCCGGAAGAGCCGTCGCTCCTCTACGTGGACCTGCACCTGGTGCACGAGGTGACGTCCGCGCAAGCATTCGAGGGCCTGCGGCTGAGCGGGCGCGGCGTCCGTCGCCCGGACCTGACCGTCGCCACCGTCGATCACAACATCCCGACCACAGACCGCCGGTTGCCCATCCTCGATCCGGTGTCCCGCAAGCAGATCGAGACGCTGAAGGCGAACGCGGAAGAGTCCGGCATGGCGTTCTACGGTGTCGAGTCGGACCGGCAGGGGATCGTCCACGTGATCGGGCCGGAGATGGGATACACGAGGCCGGGCAGCGTCATCGTCTGCGGCGATAGCCACACGTCGACGCACGGGGCGTTCGGCGCCTTCGCGCTGGGCATCGGCACATCAGAAGTAGAGCACGTGCTGGCCACGCAGACGCTGCTGCAGAAGAAGCCGCAGACCATGGAGGTGCTGGTGGACGGCCGGCTGCCGAGGGGCGTGACGGCGAAGGACCTGATCCTGGGGACCATCGGCCGCATCGGCGTGGACGGCGCGGTGGGGCACGTCATCGAATACGCGGGCGAGGCCGTGCGCGGGCTGTCCATGGAAGGGCGGATGACGGTCTGCAACATGTCCATCGAGGCGGGCGCGCGGGCCGGCATGATTGCGCCGGACGAGACAACGTTCGATTACCTGAAGGGGCGGACGTTCGCGCCGAAGGGGGTGGACTGGGAGGCGGCGGTCGATACGTGGAAGCAGCTGCCCACGGATCCGGGCGCCCGGTTCGACAGGACGGTCGTGATCCCGGCGGAGGAGCTGGCGCCCTACGTCACCTGGGGCACGAACCCCGGCATGGTGGCCCCGGTTACCGGGCGGGTGCCGGAGCCGGAGTCGTTTCCTTCGGCGGCAGACATGGAGGCGACGCGCAAGGCCCTGGAGTACATGGGGTTGCAGCCCGGGACGCCCATCCACGAGATCAACGTTGACCGGGTCTTCATCGGTTCCTGCACAAACGCGCGGATAGAGGACCTGCGCGCCTGTGCGGAGATTGTGAAGGGGGGCAAGGTGAGCGACCATGTGCGGGCGATGGTGGTGCCGGGCTCGATGCAGGTCAAGCGGCAGGCGGAGGAGGAAGGGCTGGACCGCGTCTTCATCGAGGCCGGATTCGAGTGGCGGGAGGCCGGCTGTTCCATGTGCCTGGGCATGAACCCCGACATCCTGCAGCCGGGCGAGCGCTGCGCCTCCACGTCCAACCGCAACTTTGAGGGCCGGCAGGGCAAGGGCGGGCGCACGCACCTGGTGAGCCCGCAGATGGCCGCGGCGGCGGCGCTGGCCGGGCACTTTGTGGACATCAGGGAGATTTAGATGGAACCGTTGGCAAAAGTCTCCGGCGTCGTAGCGCCGCTGCCCCGCGTCAACGTCGACACGGACCAGATCATCCCCAAGCAGTTCCTGAAGCGCATCGAGCGCACCGGCTTCGGAGAGTTCCTCTTCTACGACTGGCGCTT
>JBGQEU010000046.1:0-7849 GCA_041496525.1 Dehalococcoidia bacterium | reverse complement strand
TGATGCTCGGCTCGTAGTTCCAGCCACCAGGGGCCCAGAGTTCGACCCGCTCGGTGATCCGCCGCCAGAACGCGTTGTAGCCGGAGCAGAGGTCCGTGAAGCGGGTGCCATAGAGGACGTTGCAGACCGTGGCGATGGCGCGATTGCCGAAGCGCCGGTGCGGCGGTTTGTCGGCAAAGCCGGAGGCGGAGCGCGAACCCTTGGCGAAGTCGTAACCCTGTTGCAGCGCGGCCACAAAGCGGGGGATCTCCTCGGGGTTCGTCTCGCCGTCGGCGTCGAGGGTGACGACGATGTCGGCGGTGGCTTGGCTGACGCCGTGGCGGAGGGCATCGCCCTTGCCGAAGCCCGGCTGTTCCAGGACCCGCAATCCGGGACGGAGCTGCCGCGCCAGTTCCCGTGTGCCGTCCGTAGAGCGGCCATCAACGAGGAGGACTTCGTGGATCCAGGCCGGGATCCGGGGCAGGACACGGGCCAGGGACTCCCTCTCATTGAGGGCGCATATGACGACGGAGACGGTGGGAGCGCTCGTGGGCGCAAGGGTAGGCGTGTCCCTACCTGAGGGCTGCGGCCCCTCGTCCGGCTGCCGATCGCGCGAGCGCAGGATGAGCGGGAGGCGGACGGCACTGATGGCGGCGCCCAGCCCCTGGCCGGCCAGGAGCCCGACGCCGGCGCCGGTGATGCCCAGCGGCGCCAGCAGGACGTAGCTGGTGGCCAGAGTGACAGAGGCTACGAGCAGCGAGGTGCCCACGAGCCAGGCCAGACCCCTGCGCACCCGCTCGACGCCCAGGTAGACATTGGTAACGGCCGCGGGCAGGCCCGCCAGGGCCACCAGCCGCAACAGGTTCGTAGCCTCTGTGGAATAGTCGCGGCCGAACAGCAGGAGCAGGCGGTCGGCGGAGACGAAGATAACGGCGGAGACCGCCGCCGCGACACCCACGGCCAGCGCCAGGGCGTGCCGGGTGAGGGCGGCCAGGGCTGCCCCATCGTGGGAGCCCTCCGCGAACAGTGAGAGCGCCGCATAAGCGGATACACCTAGGAACACCTGACTGAGGAACCAGCCGGCGTAGAAGTAGGCGCCCGCTTCGGGGTTCAGGACATGGATCACTATTATTGGCAGGAGGAGGGAGGGCATGACAGCCGATAGGTCGGCGACGTGGTTGACTACGGAGAAGCGGAGCATCCGCCGTAGCGGCTTCATCTCGAGGGCGAAGGAGGGCCGGTAGCCGGTCTGGGCTCTAGTCAAAGCTGCCATGCCGTAAAGAGCGGCCACGAGGCTGGCGAACCCCATGGCGGCGACGATCCCGAAGGTGGAGAGGAAGAGGAACAGGAGCAGCGGCAGCGCGGCCCGCGCCAGCTGAAAGACGACGGTCTTTACGAACACGTACCGGGCGCTGCGCAGGGCGATGAAAGCCTGGTCCTGAACGTAGGTCATGGTTAGCAACGCTGTGAACAGCACGAAGCCGAGAGCGTACAGCGGCTGTCCGCGCAGGAACTGAAGCTCTGGCGACCAGAGGGAGACGCCGGCGAGGAAGACGGCGGCGAGGAGGATGGCGCCCGCGCTGCTGGCCAGGAGGGCGCTGTTGAGGAGCGCGGGCGCTCTTTGGCCTGCCCGCGGGAGGTAGGAGACGAGCCCCATGCCCAACCCCAGGGTGGATACCATGGCGAGAAGGGAGAGGGCCGATATCGCCGCCGCGGCCAGCCCCACCTGGTCGGGCGGGTAGAGGGCGGCCACCAGCGCCCAGAACAGAAGGCCGGCGATAGCGACCACCAGCATGTTGCCCCACAGGTACAAGACGTTGGTGTAAAGGGGCATCGCCAGTAGACGCTTGAGAGCGGGTGAGAAGGCAGCGGTTTCCCGGGCCGTCGCTATCTGCATCTCCTGTTCCAATCTACGGGGTTTCCGCGCCGCCGCTCAGTTGCGGGAGGTTGATGCGCTGGTCGGCGTAGATGAGGTTCGGGTTAGGGAGGCGGTTTACCGCCAATAGCGCGCTCAGGGGAAGGCGGTACCAGTCGGCGATGAGCGATAGGTTCTCCCCCCGAGAGACGATGTGCACGGTTGCGGGGGGCTCGGGGGTGGCGGCGGGAGACGGCGCCGGCGGCGGGGCGCTTTCCGGCAGCGCTTGGGCCGGTGCCCGTGGCGCGGACGGATCGGGGACGGACACCGCTTGCCCGTCCAATCGCAGGTGGACAGAGCGATAGGCTACGGTCTGGCCGTCTTTGTGGAGATCGAAGCGGGCAACCTGCCCTTCGCCGGGTCCAGGCAGGCTGAAGGTAACAGGTTGTTCCAGCCGCTGGCCGGGGTCGAGCCGCATCGGGCCGTATTCGGCGGCAGGGCTGTCGTTGATCAGCAGGGAAACCGCATACTCGGTATCTGTTCCCTCCTGGTTGACGATGCCCAGGGTGACGGTGGCGGGCTCGCCCACCTTAAGGGCGTCTGGATACCCCTCAGCGGTTCTATCGGCGCCCAGCAGGTAGAACTCGGTGAACCGCTCGCCCGTCGACCGTTGTCCAAGGCTGGGCAGGGCGAAGGATGCGAGGGCAATCGCGGCCAGGGCGCCGACGGCAGCGGCAAGGGCGTAGCCAAGATGCGGCAGATTCCGGGAGGCCCAGGCGGCGGGGGATCCGGGGCCAAAGTTGAGCCGCTCCCCGGGTGGCACCGCCTGTCTGTGGATGAGCCCCAGGCCTGAGGCCACGATGGTGAACAGGCCTACGCAGACAAGGATAGAGTCTGCACGTACGCCCCAGGAGCTGTAATTCAGCGCGATGCCCAGCAGCGGCACGACCGCCAGGCTGGTCACGGCGCTCAGGGCCAGGCGCTCTGCCGCCGCGGGCCAGCTGCGCCTGGGGAAGATGGCCGCGACCAGGGCATAGCCGGGAAAGACAAGAACGAAGGGAAGGCCCAGGGACACTCGCGCCACCTCGGGCACGCCGGCGAAGGCCAGCAGCGGCGCGATGATGGCGGTAAGTACCGCTATGAGGACGAGGTCCATATGCTGGTGTGCCTCCTTGGCCTGGCCAACCAGACGAATCAGCCCGGGGGGCGGAAAAAGAAAAATCGGCGGCATTTGCCGCCGATTCTGTCGAATATTTCCGCGAGAGCGATAGCCAGGTGCCTAAGCGTGGCGCTCGCGAGTTCGACCCGGACGACCCTAGGTGGTCACCCCACAACGTATGCCGGTGACAGAACTGGTGTCAAGGGAAAAGCGGGCGGGTTCACGCTAGATTCACACCGTGCACGGTGGCGACCCGGGCCCGGCGTCAGGCGGCCGGCGCGGACGGCGGCGGCAATTGGGGCCGCCGCCGTCCAGGCCGCCAAAGGGAAGGAGGGGTGATTGTCTGTTAGGTCCACGTCGCAGCCGCACCTATACGTCACGGGCTACCTCTTACGGCAGGGCGAGCCAGTCCGGCCGCACGCTGAGGAACGGGATGAACGGCACCACCAGGAAGAGGACGATGTTGGTGATGCCGTGGGACACGCTGACGCCCATTATGGACCCCGTCCTGCGCACGACCCAGCCGTAAACGAGGGCGATGATGAGGACGAAGGCGACGTCTGTGGCCGACCGGTAGCCAATGTGCAGGATGGCGAACACGACGCCGACATAGAGCACGTCGAGCCCGCCGAAGGCCCCGGCGGCCACCGTCTGCAGGATGCCGCGAAAGAGGAACTCTTCCAGGAAACCGGTGGCCACCAGGAGGATCAGGGCCGGCAGGACGAAGCGGGCCAGGGTCGCCTCGGCGATGAGGGGCTCGGGACGCAGTATCTGGTACTCGATAAAGCCGAGGCCGAAGCCCAGCAGCATGACAGCCGGCTGCAGCGGCGACCGGTTCAGGCGCAGGCCAATTGCCCCTGGCCGCAGGCCTGTGGCCCCCATGATGACCACACCCGCCAGGAAGACCGGCAGGCCGGCCATCAGGTACCAGAGGGCAGCGTCAAACCGGGTCAGGGGCATGGAGAGACTGATGATGCGGATGAGGGGCACAAGGGTTAGCGCGTACAGCAGGCGGCTGATATGAGCTGCCTCCGCGTCCTGCCGGGCCTCCGCCGTGAGGCCGGCCGCCAAGATGAGCGCCGAGAGCACGATGGCGTGCAGGGCCATGCCCGCTATCGGGTCGACGTATGTGGTTACCAGCTCGGCGGCGGCGAAGGGGCCCAGAGTGCCGGCGGCCAGGAGGGAAGCGCGGACCCGCGGCACAGCCAGGAGCGGCAGGCGCCGCCCCAGTAGAGCCGGGTCCAGCGAGCTTGCGTAGGCACGGGGCGCTTCCGCATTCGCCATGTCACCTCCGGTGCGCAGGGCTATCTCCGCCATTTGCGGGCGACGATGACGCTGCCGCCGAGAAGCATGGCTGCTCCGGCGGCGATGAGGGCTGCCTGCCAGGGCGCCAGGCCTCCGCTCTCGTCGGGGGGTTGACCGCCGCCGCTCGGCAAGCCGCCGGCCGGCTGCACTGTCAGGGTCTGCTGGGAGGTCTTGTCGCCGGAGGTGGTCTTGATGATGATGGTGCCGGGGTTAGGGCCTACCGAAAGCCTGGCGGTGGCCGTGCCGGTGCTGTCAGTGCTGGCCGTGATCTGGGAGAGACCGTTAGAGAACCTGGCGCCGCTGCTGGGCTGGGACTCGATCTGGAACAGGACGTCAGCGCCGGCGACGGGCTGGCCTGAGGCATCCAGCACCCTGGCGGTGAGGGTGGTGGTTGCCCCGGCAGGTGGCGTGGTTGAGGAGGATTGGGTGCTGAGGCTGCCTACCGGCGGGGGATAGGTCTGGGCGCCGGCGTTCCCGTTGAGTGTTGCCAGGGCGAGCAGCAAGCTCAGTACTATCGCGGCGGCCAGGGTTCGTGTTGCGCTCATGGCGGTCCTCCTTACGTTCGTTCCACGGAACAAAAGCCCGGCGGCTTGAGGGCCGCCGGGGCGCCGCGCGATCGATGAGCCGGGTGTGCCGTCTGCTCTCATCTGTCGCGGCGTGAGCGACTTCGCCCTGGGCTGAACAGGCCAATCTAAACCAGCCCTCGGACGCTGTCAAGGGCAGGGAGCGCCCTTCACCTCGCTTTCACGCTATTCACGCGGTTTTGGCGCCCGGCGCCGTTGACACCCTTGGGGGCCGCTGCTACGTTGAGGGGGTATTCAGGGAGCGGTGCAATTGGTCGAGCGGGGCTGAGGCTAGGAGGTAGAGATGGTATCGACCGTAACCAGCACGACGGTGACGACGGTAACCCTGTTCGGGATCAGCGCCCTTCTGGGGCTGGCAGCGGTTCTGATGCTCATCTCTTACCTGGTGGCCAAGGAGCTGCTGGAGGCCACCTCCCATCAGCGGCTGCGGCTGATTTCGCGGCGCCTCAACGTCGCTGTGCTCCCCCTGTTGCTGGTATTCGTCACTATCGTGGCGGGTCGCGTGGCGGACATACTGTCGTAGGGTCCAAAGGCGAGCACGCCCGTGCGGCCGGCGGCCGCGACGCACCCCGCCGCATTTTATGGGACCACCTTCCTGTGTCGTCAAGAGCGGCGCACGAGCCTCTTCATCGCCTTCTATGAGCGCTCATACGGCAACCGCGAATTCACGGGCTGCAACGACATAACCCTCGCCAGGTGCAGAACTCCGCGTCTGGCTCTGCCACGACCACGTACACCCGGCTCACCACCGCCTCCGTGCCCACAAACTTGATCCCGGCCAACAACCCCGTGCAGGCCGGGATCAAGGGCGACTACATACGGGTCGGCGTCAACTCCGGGGCCAAGCCAATGTAGTCTGGGCTGATACCCCTGGTCGGGGTGGCACCGTCGAAGAAGACATCGACTTCGCCACGTCCGCCGGCCTCCTGCTTTGACGCCTTGACGGGTCTCGCCGAACGCGTCTAGGAGAGAGATCGGTTGGTACACGCGAAAGAGCGCAATGTCCGGCCCGGCGTATCCCCGATACTCCCCCGTGGCGGCCTTGCAAAATACAGGCCTCTGCCATATCCTGCGGAAGAGCACGGGGCCGCCGGATTGGCCGCACGCGCGCAAACCCGGGCGGCACAGACATCCGGCGACCGGTCCGTGCTCCTTTTCTTTGCCTGCTGTCATGTTCGTGCGGTGGGCGGTCTCCGTCTATTGGGGAATGCCAGCAGATTCGTACTCAGTTTCCAGCAGGTCCGAAGTCCGCGCAGCCTCGGCGACCGCTACTCCAGCAGGCCTTCTCTAACAGCCCGTACGCAGGCCTCCGTACGGCAGGAGGACTCCATCTTGGTGAGGATGTTGGACATGTGCTTCTGAGCGGTCAGCGGGCTGATGCCCAGCTCCATCCCGATCCCCTTGTCTGGCATGCCGGCCGACACCAGGTGGAGCACGGTCAGCTCGCGGAAGGTGAGACCGTAGGGGTTCCGCTGCAGCATCTGCCGCTCCACCTTGCCCTCCAGCTCGTCGCGCACTCTTTGCATCGGTTCCTCCGCCTCCTTCCGCTCCGTGAGAGCCGCCGGCACCTGGATCAGGATCGCGTCACAACGACCGCCGCGCCTCAGTGCGGCCTCGGCACTTTTCGATCTTGTGATCGTGGCCATGAGCGCGATCTCCTCTCGCCAAGAGGGCTACGCCAGCGGTAAACATGACATAATAACCGACCATCCCGACAGTGGCAATACTGGATTTCCCGTAGTCGCCGGGGTTTCGGCCGACGCCGTCCTCAGGCTGGGATGCTCGGCGCTCTTACCCTCCGGCGGCGGGCGCTCGGTCCCGGAGGATCCGTTGGGCCGGTATCTCGATGAGCGCCTATGCCAGCCGATATCCCCGTCGGGGCACAGTCTGGATCAGCTCGAGGCTGGGAGCAGCAATGCGGATCTTGGCCCGCAGGTTCCGCATGTGGGAACGCACCAGATCTGAGGAGCCAGTCCCCGGATAGAACTCCCAGACGTTCTCCAGCAGTTCCTCGGACGAGGCGATGGCGCCTTGCCGCTGGGCCAGGTACTCAATCAGCCGGAACTCTGTCGGGGTGAGCTGGACGTGGACCCCGTTGCCCCTCAGCTCCTGCGTCGCGCGGTCCAGCTGCAGGTCGCCCACCAGCATAACGCTGGGGCGCGAATGGTGGCTGGCGGCAAGGGCTCGCTCGACGGCTTGCCGCACGTCCTTGGCCGAACACGGCTTGATGACGAGCTCATCGAGGCCGGCGTGCAAGGGAAGCGAGCCAGGGAGCCACTGGCTGGCGGCAGCGGCCAGGAAGATGACCGGCAGGGAGCCGTCGTCGCCACGCAGCCGCTGGCACAGCCAGCCGAGGTCTTCGCCCAGGGTGGTGTCCACCACCGCCGCATCGACTCTAACACTGGACAGGCTGCGGATCGCGGCTTGGGCAGAGGGCGCGGTGACAACCTCGTAGCCCAGGTTGCCCAGGCTTCTATGGATCAACCCCACGGCAGCGGGGTCCTTGGTGATCAGCAGAACAGCGGGCATGGCATTAATTCACCTGGATTGCCCATTATACTCTGTGGGCGCCAGGGGCAGGGGTTCAGCCGTCCCCGGGCTCTCGACCAGCGGGGGCGCTAGCCCAGGTTGGCGCTAAACCAGGCCCAGTACTCGGGCCAGTCGGGGAGCTGCATACCCGAGGGGTGTGTGAAGTAGATGGAGCCGGCCACAGCGAACGCCTCCAGCGGATTGGGCGGCGTGAGGGCGACGCTGGAGCCCGCGGCCGTGGTGTATATGAGGGGCCGCCCTTCATATACATAGAGGCTATTCAGCATGTCCCAGGGGGCGTCCGTAGCCTCCATCACCTGCCGGTCGCTCCCCACCTGCCGCCAGCCGGCGGCGGCCATGAAGGAGCGCATCTCGTCGCCGAGGAGGGCCACCGCATACCGGTCGGGCTCCGTGTTGCGGAAGTGGTAGGCGTGCAGG
>JBGQEU010000045.1:0-7898 GCA_041496525.1 Dehalococcoidia bacterium | reverse complement strand
GAAGATGGGGATGATCCTGGCCTGCCGTTCCAGCGCCAGGCGGACAGCCCCCGTCTCGAACCAGCCGGCGCCCTGCCCCACGCGACAGCGCACACCCCGGTCCCGCCGCCGGGCCATGATGTCCACCATGACTCCCACCGCCCACCCGCAATCCATACGCTGCACCATCTTGCGGAAGGTGGTACCGCGTTCGATCTCTTCCAGCAGCAAGAACCCTTTTGACCGCAGCCGGACCAGCAATCTGGACAGCGCCGCGGGCCTTATCCGTTCGGCCGGGGCGTAAGTAGGCACCTGGAACAGGCTGAAGGCGTCCAGCGCGGCGCCGAAAGACCCCATGTGGATAGCAGTCAGGACCAGGCGGTCGGCGAAGCAGCGGCCAGCCCGGGCGCTGACGTGTGCCAACAACTTCTCCATGCCCTCGAATTGCATCCGCCTGGATATCTCGATAACATCCTCTTTCTCCGGCCGGAAGAGCGCCGCCCAGTCCCTGACGATAGTGCAGACTACATCGCGGGCGGCGGCGTCCAGCTTGGCGCCGGCCAGGGCGGGGCTGACCAGGCAGAGATTATACTTGAGCCGCCTTCTGCCATTCCCCCAGAGCCGGTAGATGGCCGTCGCCGCCGCCATGGCCAGGCGGTAGCGGGCTCCGAACGGCAGCCTCGACATCGTCTGGTATGCGGCGAGGACGGCCAGGTTCAGGGCGACCTCGCCCATCCACGAGAAGGGGGCCTTCAGAATGCGCATCAGACCGCCGTCTTCATGGGCCGTTTGCCGATCACCGCGCTCAAATCACATCTTTGCGCTTCTGGAGTACGTAAACGAGGATGAAGAGCCCCACGATGATCGCGGCCATCGCTGCCCAGGCGATCAGGACGTCCTCGCCGAAGACGTCGCCGAAGCGGTCATCGATAGGCCGCAGGTAGGCGCGCCGTTCCGGGTCGGTGGCAAAGCTCTGCAGCCCCGGCAGCCGGCAGTCCGCCAGGTTTGTGACGCAGTCGCCCGACTTCACCTGAGTCGCCGTGGCCAGCGCCTGGAACGCCCACTTGCTGCTCGTGATACTGCCCAGGACGTTGCCGGCGAGCCCTATCTCTCCCAACGACACGAGGCCTCCCGAGAAGACCATCTGGACGACGACGATGATGATCACCATGATCATCGCCTGTTCCTCGCGCGGGGCGAGCGTGGATATGACGAGGCCCCACATCACGCCCGACATCGCGGCCAGCGCCACGGTCCCATAGAACTCCGCGATCCCGGCTGTGCCGGCGCTGCTGAGGTCCACCGCCAGTAGCTTAAGCGCCAGCAGGGCGGCGCCGTGGTAAAGGGCGAATATGAAGCCTACAGAGACCTTGGAGAGCAGGTACGGCAGGACGCCCAGGCCTACCGTGCGTTCCCGCCGGTAGACGGACGCCTCCTTCACTATCTCCCGCACGGAGCTGAGGGAACCGACGAGGAAGGGGATCAGCGCCGCCATGAAGAGCATCGTCATCGCCCGGGTAGCTTCCCCCTTCGCCGGGTCAAAGACATCGCGCGGCCAGGCGATGAGGTCGATGCTGCCGAGGAGGGGCGCCACCAGGAAGAGCATCCCCAGGTTAACGCGGTCCCGGGTGATGATGCGCAGGTACCGCGAAGCGAGGATGCCCAGCTGGCGCGGAGCGGAGACCCGTTGCACCGCGGGGGTGCGGCCGGAGGCCGCCGGCCGCACCTCGGCGGCCGGGGCCTTGGAAGCGGGCGCCGCCTGCACCACCGGGCCATAGCGTTCCTGCAAACGGCCGACGACGAACTTCTGGTACTGCGTTGACCGGCGGTAGCGCTCCCCCCACTCCTCGGGGCTCAGTTCGCCGTCCAGCTTCTCGTAGATGGCGTCAAAGTCCTGGACGCCAAAGTAAGACAGCGCTTCCTCCGGCGGCCCGTAGTAGGCCAGGTACCCGCCCTTGGCCAGGAACACAGCGTGGTCACACAGCATAACGTTCTTCGTGGCGTGTGTTACCAGAAGCACCGTATGTCCCTCGTCGGCCAGCCGGCGCAGCAGCCGCATCATCTGGCTCTCGGTCCCCGGGTCCAGGCCGGAAGTAGCCTCGTCCAGATAGAAGAGCCCCGGCTTGGTGAGAAGCTCCGTGCCGATGCAGACGCGTTTGCGCTGACCGCCGCTTAGCCTCTGGATCGGCAAGTGCCCCCGTTCTGCCAGGCCCAGCGTATCCATAACATCCAGGACGCGGGCTTTCCTCTCCGCAGGCGACGTATCTGCCGGGAGCCGCAGACGGGCCGCGAAGTCCAGCGCCTCGTATACGGTCAGCTCCTTGTGGATGGTATCGTCCTGGGGTACGTAGCCTAGAAGATAGCGATACGAATCGAAGTTGCGGTAGAGGTCCGTGCCATTCACCAGCACCTGCCCGCCCGTCGGCCGGCGGAAGCCGTTGAGAGCGTCGAGGAGGGTCGACTTCCCGCAGCCGCTGACGCCCACGATCGCCACGAACTCCTGCGCCTGGATGGCGAGCGAGATGTCCTGAAGGAGGTCCCGGCCCTGGCCGACGGACTTGTGGAGGTGCAGAGCATCCAGGCGCAGCTCGCGCGATTCATCAACGCGGTGAATGGAGTCCTCTGACACTACCAGGTTCGTCGGCCCCACCCGCACCACGTCGCCGGGGCGCAGAGCACGCACCTCGCCTCTGGCCAGCGGTTGCGCGTTGACAAACGTCTCTGAGCCTGCTCCGCTATCCTCCACGAAGACCTGCCCGCCGCGCCTCACGATCGCTATCTGCCTGCCCGCCACCAGCGGGTGGTCCAGGGTCAGGGTGTTCTCGGGATCGCGTCCGACGGTCACGCGCGCGTCTTCGTGCAGCTCCACCACGCTGGGCGGCGGCGGCGCTGCCGCTTCCCGCACGCCTTGCCGGTAGGCCAGAGAGACTGCCGATCCGATGCGCAAGACGTCGCCGTCCTCCAGCAGCCTTTGGGCGATCTTCTTGCCGGCGAGCAGGATGCCGTTGGCGCTGCCGGCATCGATGATCTCGTAGCCGTTGGCGGTGCGGCGCAACTCTGCGTGTCGGCGCGACACCTTGGGGTCATCGACCACTATGTCGTTCGACGGGTCGCGTCCCAAGGTCTGGACGTCTTTATCCAGGCTGTACTCGCTCGTGGAGGCGCCGACGGTGACCGCCAGGCGGGGCCGCAGCGGCGCAGCGCTGGGCGGCCGGATCGTCGGCGCAACCCGAGCCTCGACGGCTGTGACCTCGGCCTCGTCTGCTTCTCGAAAGAGGATATGGAACCTGGCGATCCGGACCTCGTCTCCGTCCTTCAGGCGGGCCGGCTCTTTCGGACCGAGTTCCTCGCTATTAAGATGCGTCCCGTTCGCGCTCCCCAGGTCCACTGCGTAGTAGACGCCATCCCGCTGGTCGATGCGCGCATGATGACGGGAGACGTGGGGATCATCCAGGATCGCATCGTTGTCGGCGGCGCGGCCAATAGCGAAGCTGTCACCGGCGAGGACAAGCTGGCGGGCTTCCTCGCCGTCGCGTATCTCTAAAACGCCAGTGCTTATGTCTCGGGCTCCGGCTGCAAGCGTCCAGTCCAGTAGGCCGCGGGGTACGCGAAGACCGCGCCGAGCCCCGGCTCATGCAGAGGCGGGTTCGACACATCCTTCGTTCGCCCCAGGGTATCACGATACTGACGCAAACGGCGCCGCCTGTCAAACCACACGCAGAGCCGGGGCCGGCGGCCGTAAATCCGGCACAGCAGTGGCCGGCGCCCGAGTTTGGCGCGGTCTCTCCAATGCGGAAGTGGTGGTCCGCACAAGCGCGGATTGATCTCCCGCTAAAGCGAAAGCCGGCAACACCGCGGAGTGCCGGCCGCTGCGCCCGCCACTTGACAATAAGCAGGGCGCTCCTGGAGAATCGCGGCGGCGGGCAGTGAGGTCTACCTCGGTTGGGTTATGCCCCCTTCCCTGGGGGAACTCGCTGCCCGCTCATGCTACGCCGCTGTCCGTCGCTTTCCCGTGCAGCTTTCCTGCCGCGCCGGCCGGAATGTTGCGGCCAATTTTTCGCCGCAAAACGCTCATCAAGGCCGCCGCTTGCTTGACCTTCCACCCGGCCATGATTACGCTATGGCAGGCCCAGTATGTGGAAGCGCAATTCCACGAAAGGAGACAGCAATGCCGCAATGGTTCAAGAGCCACGGATGGCTGGGGATCCTGGTGGTGGTTCTGGTAGCTCTCATCGTCGCCGCAGCCTGTGGTGGCGATGATACGACGGCGACGAAGACGCCCGGGGTGACGTCTCCAACGGTCGCGGCGACGCCCGGCCCGGTCGACGCACTCGCCGCTATCTTCTTCCCGGCCAGCGGGCGCGTTCTGCTGCGCGAGGCGCTGGAGCAGAAGCTGATCGGTAAGTTCCTCTTCGTGGACGGCACCAAGTCCCAGGCCATGTTCGATGATCTGGGCGCCTCCAACTTCGAGGGCATGTCCGGTACTGCCGCCGGCGCCGCCAACCCGACGTTCGACGCCGCCTACAAAGCCAAGACCGGAAAGTCGCCATCGGAGGTCAACTACACGCGTGAGGGGTACGACGCCGTGTACATGATCGCCCTGGCAGCGACGGCGGCCAACTCCAGCAAGTCCTCGGACATCCGCGACAACCTGCGCTTCGTCTCCAACCCGCCCGGCGACAAGGTGGGCATCGGCACAGCCGAGTTCACGAAGGCTCTGGGCCTGCTCAAACAAGGGAAGGACGTCAACTACGAAGGGGCGTCCGGGCCTGTGGACATGGACGCCAACGGTGACCTGGCGTCAGGGCTCGTCCAGGTCTGGAAGATCGTCAACGGCAAGATCACGGACGATCCCACAAGTCCAGTAACAGTGGACCTGGCGAAGGCTGCCGGGGTGCAGGTACCCGCCGGATCACTGAAGGCCGGGACGACGACCCCGACCACGCCGCTCAAGATCGGCGCCCTTCTTTCCTTCACCGGCGACCTGAAGGACTTCGGCCCGCCCATCTTTGATGCCATGCAGTTGGCGGCTGAGGAGATCAACGCGGCGGGCGGTGTCTGGGGACAGCCCATCCAGATAATCAAGGGCGATGACGGCACCAACCCCGAACTGGGCAAGACCGACGCGCAACGCCTGGTCACGGTGGAGAAGGTGAACGCCATCGTCGGCGCTCTCTCGTCCGGCGTCTCTCTGCCCGTGGCAGAAAACGTCACCGGACCCGCGGGCATCCTCCAAATCTCTCCAGCCTCTACCGCGCCCACCCTCACCGCGGCCAAGGACAGCGATTTCCTGTTCCGGACGCCGATCGCGGATATCGCGCAAGCCATCGTGCTGGCGGACCTGGCCAAGAAGTTGGGGTTCAAGAATGTCTGCACCATGTATGTGAACACCGACTATGGTCAGGGGCTCACAGAGAACTTCGCCAAGGACTTCCAGAAGCTCGGCGGCACGGTTTCCCAGCAAGTGAAGATCGAGCAACAGCAAACCACGTACGTGTCAGAGATCAGGAAGTGCGTGGGTAAGTAGCGTTCAGGCGATCCCAAGGGGGCCGGACAGGCGTCCGGCCCCCTTGGCCCTTCCTCGCGATCAATCGGGAGCGGCAGGCACGTCCGGCGCTGTCGGGCTGGTGTGGCCGCGTAAGCGGTGCACCCGGCGCTCCACCCAGATGGACACCCTGCTCTCCTCGGGTAAGAGCCCTTGCGGCCGCAAGAGCAAAACGAGCACGATGAGGACGCCCAGCGTTAGATCCCTGAAATAAGAGATTCGGGAGTCGATGGCTTCTGGCAGGTGGTAACCCTGGATCAGGTCCGTTGCCTGCCAGAATCCCCAGATGACGTATGCGCCCAGGATGGCGCCCTTGTTGTTGCCGCTGCCGCCTACAATGAGCATCGTCCAGATCAGAAACGTGCCGAAGAAGTGGGTGAACGTATCGGGAGAGATGGCGCGAGTCTGATACGCGTAGATGGAGCCGCCAATGCCCATAATGATGGCACCCAAGACGAAGCCCTGGGTCTTGAAGGCGTACACGTTCTTGCCGCTGGCCTGCGTCGTTAGCTCGTCCTCCCTCAGCGCCCTCAGAACGCGTCCCCAGGGCGAACGAATGCCCCGCTCGATCGCCAGATAGGTGAGAACGAGCACCGCCAGGGCGATGGCCAGGTAGACGTACTTGTAGTCGGCGGCGCTCACCAAGTCGCTGAAGGGGTGAGGGATGCCGCCCAGGCCGCGCGTGCCATTCACCAGACTGCCTTCCTCGATGACGATGCGACGCAGCAGTTCAGCCACCCCAATGGTGGTGATCGCCAGGTAGTCCTCCCGCAGCCTCAGCATGGGAATGGAGACCAGGAAGGCCAGGATGCCGCACACCGCCGCCGCCGCCGCGGTGCCGAAGAGGAAGATGAGCCACTGGTCGCCCGCAATACCCGGGATGAAATCCAGTTGTTGGCCAAAGCCACCGATGTACTTGGTGAACTCGCTGTCGGTCGGCGACTTGGTCATAACGGCCGTCGTGTAGGCACCGACGAGGAAGAAGCCAGCGACACCAAAGTTGAAGACGCCAGTGTAGCCCCACTGGACGTTTAGTCCCAGCGAAAAGACGGCCAGGATGGCCATGACGGTCAGGAACGAGATGAAGATGGTCACCACGCTGTCGAAGTCGCCCGACTGGTCAGCCGTCATCCCAATGATGGCAGCCGTGATGGCCAGCGCCGGCAGCACCGGAAGGACGGCCGAGAGGCGCGGCCTCAAGCTTTGCCTCCGAAGAGCCCGCGCGGCCGGATCAACAGGATGAGGATGATCACGATGAACGCCACCGCGAACTTGTAGCCGGGGCCTGGGAAGCCTTCCCTGATGAAGTCCAGGTTCAGCGTGACGGTGACCTCCTGGATGATGCCGATGACGAGCCCGCCCACGAGCGCGCCCTGAGGGCTGCCGATCCCGCCCAGGATCGTGGCCGCGAAGAGGGGCAGCAGGACGATGAAGCCGAGCTGGGGGTCCAGTTGCGCCTGTAGCGCCAGCATCACGCCCGCGATGGCGACGAGCGCGCCGGAGATGGCCCACGTCCAGAGGACGATGCGGTCCGTGTTGATGCCGGCGATGCGCGCCAGATCCGGGTTATCCGCCATAGCGCGCATCGCCTTTCCCAGCTTGGTGCGAAAGAGGAGCAGATACACCAGCCCCGCCACCGCCAGCGCGGTGCAGAGGATGAAAAGCTGGTCGTTGAGAACGCGGATGCCCAGGGGCAGCCCAACGGAGTCGCGCAGGCCACCGGTGTAGAACCGGCCACCCTGTCCCCAGAAGATGAAGATGATGCTGCGGATAGCGAGCGCCAGCCCCAGGGAGGCGATCGAGTAGATGACGATGCCGCTCTTGCGGTTGCGCAGCGGGCGGTAGATCAGGCGATCCAGACCCATGAAGAGCGCGGCCATCAAGACAGCCGCCAACGCCATGGAAACCAGCAGGCCGTACCCGAAGGAGAAATGCCAGATGGAGTGGGTGGCGCCCGGGAGGTCGCTGACGCTGATGGGGAGGGCCTGAACATCCTCTCGCTGGCCAAAGATGGAGCCACCAAGCAGGAAGAAGGCCAGGTACGCGGCGAACATCATGGAGTCGCCGTGGGCGAAGTGCCCGAACTTGAGCACCCCGTAGATCAGCGTCAGGCCGATGGCGCCCAGGGCGAACACGCTGCCTGTTACGACGCCGACGACGAAGGCGTCTCGCTCCTGGAGAAACGCCCAGGCACAAAACCCGATGACCAGCGCCCAGAGCCCGGCGCCGCTGGCAAACTCCCCGGCGACCCGAGAACGCGTTCGGAACTCGTCGCGCAGACGCTGGTAGGTGGCCTCTAGAGTGGACATCGTTTCCTGCGCGGACTAAGCGCCCAGGTACAGCCTGCCCACTTCTTCGTTCTCAAGCAACCCTT